>DAOUYK010000001.1 GCA_030666145.1 Mycolicibacterium sp.
CAGGAACAACAACGGCGCGGCGATCCACGCCGTCAACCCATCCGAAAGCGGACCGCCGATCGCAAATCCGACGAAGCCGGCCGCGTGCTGGCGGGCAATCGCTTCCAGCGGCGAGCCCGAGGTTAAGTGCCACAGCCCGAGCGCGGGTAGCACGATCATCGAGGTCCCGAGGATCAACCGTGGTCGTGATTCCGGGTCGGGCTCAGAACGCATCAGCCCAACACCGAGCACAGCCAGCGCGATCGGAACCAACGCCACCGAAGCGCCGATCAGAACCCGCAGAAACGTGTCGATCCACCCACCCACGGGTCGCGCGGCGTCGAACCACGAACTCGCGGCAACGACGACGGCGAGGCCCAGCAGGGCCAGGGCAATACCGTCGCGTCGGTGACCGGGTTCCAGTTCGCGTGCCCTGCCGACCGAGCGGGCCGTGCTGCCGGCGCCCTTGGCCAGCATCAGCCAGCCGGTGCGCACCCCGCGACCGGCCGCGGCGCCAGCGAGCGCGACCGCTGACGTCCTCCGCTGGGCAGGCTTACGCCGAGGGCCAGCCGGCCTGGACGTCTTGGACGCCTTGGACGTCTTGGACGTCTTGGACGCACGCGACCCGCCTCGCGAATTCGTTTTCGGCCTGGTTGGACGGGCAGCAGATCGGGCCGCGGTCTTACTCGCCATGTCGTTCAGCCTAATCCCAAACACCCCAGAAGCCCCAATTATCTCAGCTACCACACGGGTCACAGAATGATGTCGATCCGCCGAACTCCCCGTAGGCCCGGTCCGGCCGGCGGGCGCCCTCGAGGATCCGACCTTGCCCATTGCGGTCCCGTCGCCCCACCGCGAGCGAAATTGAGTGATTCGGCCGGCCCGCAGCAAGCTGGCATGCGGCGAGCGTCGTGGTAGCTCCCCGGATCGTGGCGTGATCTCGATCCGGCCGGAGCCGTACTAGGGTGGACACCTGTCCAACTCAGTGCCGAGATCAAGGAGCTGCCCGAAATGCCGATAGTCGTCATCGCCACCATGACCGCCAAGCCCGAATCGGTGGAGGCGGTCCGCAACGCGTGCACGCAGGCGATCGAGGCGGTACACAGCGAACCCGGCTGTGACTTGTACTCGCTGCACGAGGCCAACGGCACCTTTGTGTTCATTGAGCAATGGGCCGACGCCGACGCGCTGCAAGCACACAGCGCCGCACCATCGGTCGCCACCCTTTTTGGCGGCATCGGCGAACACCTGGACGGCGCACCCGACATCAAGATGCTGCAACCGATAGTGGCCGGAGACCCGACTAAGGGTCAGTTGCGGCCCTAGATCGCACAGTCATGGGTCAGCTCAACGGCAAGGTCGCATTCATCACAGGCGCCGCGAGGGGCCAGGGCCGAGCGCACGCAGTCAAGCTGGCATCCGAGGGCGCCGACATCATTGCTCTGGATTTGTGCGATCAGATCGACTCAGTGCCTTACCCGCTGGCCACCCCGGACGACTTGGCCGCCACCGTCAAGCTAGTCCAGGACACCGGCGCGCGCATCGTGGCCTGCCAAGCCGATGTCCGCGACCGCGACGCCGTGAAAGCCGCGCTACGGGAGGGAACCAACGAGCTCGGTGATCGCCTCGACATCGTGGTCGCCAACGCTGGTATCGCGCCGATGGCGGCTGCCGAGGGATGGCAGGATGTCATTGACGTCAACTTAACTGGCGTGTACAACACTGTGGACGTGGCGATGAAGCCAATGATCAAGTTCGGCAATGGCGGCTCGATCGTGCTGATCAGCTCGGTCGCGGGCCTGCTGGGGTTGGGTGCCCCACTTGCCGGCTCCGTTGGCTACGCGGCCGCCAAGCACGGCATGGTCGGAATTATGCGGGTGTACGCGAATTTCCTTGCCCAGTACAGTATTCGGGTCAACTCGGTGCACCCGGCAGGCGTAAGCACCCCGATGATCGACAACGAGTTCACGCGGTCCTGGCTCGATGGGTTGGCGCAGCAGCATCAAGATGGCCCCGACATGGGCAACGCCCTGCCGGTGCAAACGCTGGAACCTGAGGACATCGCCAACGCAGTCTGCTGGCTTGTATCGGACGCTGCGCGCTACGTCACCGGCATCACGCTGCCTGTCGACGCGGGATTCGTAAACAAAAGATGACAACTCAGAATCCTTCAGCTCAAACAGCTTTTGGCCCTGTCGTGTTGGCGGCGATCGAGCACTATGAGCAGCCGGGCCGACGCCTGGTGGACGACGACCTGGCGGCGTCCTTCCTCCCCACACGGCTGCGGCTACTGCTCTGGCTGACCCGCGCCGGCGTGCTGCGTCGGGCCGCGCACAAAGCCGCGGACCGGTCTGGGCCCGGATTGTGGGCCAGCATCGTCTGCCGTAAGCGCTACATCGACGAACGACTGTCGGACCCGATCAACGAGTTCGACAACGTTGTCATTCTGGGGGCTGGGCTGGACACCCGCGCCTACCGGATCGCTCGCTACAGCGACCTTCCGGTGTTCGAGGTCGACCAACAGATCAACATCGAACGCAAAGCCGCTGTTGTGCGGCGGGTTCTCGGCGATGCACCCGCGTCCGTGCACTTGGTGCCAGTCGATTTCGAACGCGATGAACTGATACCGGCCCTCAAAGCCCACGGCTACCGAGCCAGTGAGCGCACCTTTTTCATCTGGGAGGGCGTCACCCAATACCTGACCCCAGAGGCAGTGCGCGCGACGCTGAGGCAACTCAGCGGCGCCGTGGCCGGCAGCCGGCTCATCTTCACCTACGTCCGCCAAGACTTTATCGACGGGACGCAGCGGTACGGAGCCGATTCGCTGTACAGCAGGTTTCGGGAGCGTACTCAGGTATGGAAGTCGGGGCTGGTGCCAGAGCAAGTCGGCGAGTTGTTGGCCGAGTACGGCTGGCGGCTGGTCGAACAAGCCGGGCCGAGTTACTTCCGCGACACCTACATCCGTCCCACCGGGCGCACTCTGTCCGCATCTCCCATCGAGTGGACGGCACTCGCAGAGCGGTGAGACGGCCTGCGGCCCAAAGCTACTAGATCTCGATAATCGTCGGCACGATCATCGGCTGCCGGCGGTAAGTCTCCCCCACCCATTTACCGACCGCGCGGCGCACGACCTGAGCGATGCGGGACGGGTCGGTGATGTTTTGGGAGGCAAGGTTGCCCAGTTCAGCCTCGACCTTACGTGCCGCAGGTTCCAGCGCCTTGACATCCTCGGAGAAGCCCCGCGAATGCAGATGCGCCGGGGCGGCAGGCTTACCGGTGTTGCGGTGCACGACGACCGTTACCGCGATGAACCCCGAGGACAGGATCAACCTTTCCCCCAAAGTGGCGTCCCCGACGTCACCGGTGATGAGCCCGTCGACGAACACCTTGCCAACCGGCACGCTGCCGGCGATGCTCGCCCGGCCGGACACCAAGTCGACGCTCACACCGTTCTCGGCCAGCACGATGTTCTCCTCGGGAACCCCGCTGCGTGCGGCCAAGGCGGCGTTAGCCCGCAGCATCCGCCAGGTACCGTGCACGGGCATCACATTGCGCGGCTTTACACCGTTGTAAAGGAACAACAACTCGCCGGAGTACGCGTGGCCCGAAACATGTATGCGCGCCTGCTGATTGGTGACAACCCGGGCGCCGATCTTGGCCAGCGCGTCCGTCACGCCGTATATGGCCTCTTCGTTGCCCGGGATCAATGAGGACGACAGGACAATGAGATCACCGGCGGTCAGGGTGATGCTTCGGTGCTCACCGCGCGACATCCGCGACAGCGCCGCCATCGGTTCGCCCTGGGTGCCGGTAGTGATGAGTACCACCCGATCGGCCGGCATCATCTCAGCGGTGGCGATGTCGAGGACGTCCTCGTCGGCAACGCGCAGATAGCCAAGATCACGCGCGATTCCCATATTCCGCAACATCGAGCGCCCAACGAAGGCCACCCGGCGCCCCAGCGCCACCGCCGCATCGATGATCTGCTGTACGCGATCGACATTGGATGCAAAACACGCGACAATGACCCGTCCTTCAGCCCCACGTATCACGCGATGCAATGCCGGGCCGACCTCGCTCTCGGATGGCCCGACGCCCGGGATATCGGAGTTCGTCGAATCGCACAAGAAAAGGTCCACTCCGGCGTCGCCGAGTCGCGACATCCCCGGCAGGTCGGTCGGCCTGCCGTCCAGCGGTAACTGATCGAGCTTGATGTCACCGGTATGCAGCACCGTTCCCGCGCCGGTGTGGATACCGATGGCCAGACACCCTGGAATGGAGTGATTGACCGCGAAGTACTGGCATTGGAAAACACCGTGGTCAGATCGTGTGCCCTCGGCCACCTCAACCAACACCGGTTTGAGGCGGTGTTCCCGACACTTGGCAGCCACTAGCGCGAGGGTGAAATTCGAACCGAAGATCGGGATGTCGGACCGCAACTTAAGCAGAAACGGGATTGCGCCGATGTGGTCTTCGTGCCCGTGGGTCACGACGAGCGCTTCCACATCATCGAGACGGTGCTCTATGTGCCGCAGGTCGGGCAGGATTAGATCGACGCCGGGCTCGTCGTGATTAGGGAACAGCACGCCGCAATCGACGATTAGCAGTCGGTCGAGGTGCTCGAAAACGGTCATGTTGCGCCCGATTTCGTTGATACCGCCGAGCGCGGTCACCCGCAGGCCCCCCGGGACCAGCGATCCGGGTGGATCGAGGGCTAAATCCATTAGAGGCCCATCTACCGCAGCACCCCTGCCGCGCGCATATCTGCAGCCAGCGCCTTGACCTGCTCGTCGGTGGCCGGCAGCTGTGGCAAACGCGGGTCGCCCATTTCGAAGCCTTGCAACCGCAGACCCTCCTTGGCCAGCGTGACCCCGCCCAACCTCGTTTGGGCGGCATTGAGCGTCCCGAGTGCGACGCTGATCTTCCGCGCCGTCTCGACATCACCGGAGGCGAAGGCCGCCAACATATCTCGAAGCTGACCAGAGGCAAGGTGTCCCCAAACGCTGATGAGGCCGACCGCACCCATCGCTAGCCAGGGCAGGTTCAGTGCGTCATCCCCGGAGTAGTAGGCCAGTCCGGTCTCGGCCATGATCTGACCGGCACCGTGCAGATCCCCCTTGGCATCCTTGATCGCGACAATGTTCGGATGCCTGGCCAGGCTACGCATCGTGTCCCACTCTATGGGCACGACGGATCGCGGCGGGATGTCGTAGAGGATCACCGGCAGGTCGGTCGCGTCAGCGACGGCGGTGAAGTGCGCGAACAGCCCCGACTGCGGCGGCCGAGAGTAATACGGGGTGACCACCAGCAGACCGTGCGCCCCCTCGGCAGCACATGCCTTCGCGAGGTGCACGCTGTGGGCGGTGTCATTGGAGCCGGCCCCCGCAACAATCCTTGCGCGGTCCCCGACCGCCTCGAGCACCGCGCGCAGCAGCGCAATCTTCTCGTCGTCGTTGGTGGTGGGCGATTCACCGGTGGTTCCTGACACCACCAGCCCGTCACAGCCGGCATCGACCAGGTGAGCGGCCAGCTGGGCAGCGGTGCCGATATCCAGCGAACCGTCGGGCTTGAAAGGAGTAGCCATCGCGGTCAAGAGAGTGCCCAAACAGGCGGACACGTCGAATCCGGTGGTGCTCACGGGCTCCAAGATTACCTGGTCGCCTTAGCGGGATACGAATTCATTGCCGGCTCACACCTCAGTTGCCAGCGGGCTGGTCGCGACCTCGGTGCCATCCCCGAGCACGGTGATCTCGAAGTCGGAGAAGACCTGGGGAGTGACGTCGACGAGTTGGCGCAGGCATTCGATCGCCAACCGCCGAATCTCCACGTCGGCGTGCTCGCTGGCCCTCATCGCGATGAAGTGCCGCCACGCCCGGTAATTCCCGGTGACGACGATTCGTGTCTCGGTGGCGTTAGGCAGCACCGCGCGCGCGGCCTGGCGGGCCTGCTTACGTCCCAATACACCAGGAATCGCCGGTTTGTCCGACCCCTCCGGCTGATCGGTGAACCTGGACTCCAGACGCACGAGCAGCTCGCTGTAAGCAGCGCGACTCGCGTCGGCCGCAGCCTTGAGGATCTCCCGCAGCTCGGGATCATCCTCGATGCCTGGTGGCGCCACGACCTGCGAGTCGTGTTCAGGCACATACCGTTGCGAGAGCTGCGAGTAGGAGAAGTGGCGGTGCCGGACCAGCTCATGGGTACACGACCGCGAGATGCCGGAGATGTAGAACGACACCGAGGCGTGTTCGAGCACGGAGAAGTGCCCAACGTCGATGATGTGCCGCAGGTAGGACGCGTTGGTCGCCGTGCGCGGATTGGGCTTGGACCAACTCTGGTAGCACGCGCGACCGGCGAACTCCACCAGTGCAGCACCACCGTCGGCATCGGTGCTCCACGGCACGTCCGGGGGTGGGCAAAACTCCGTCTTGGCGATCAGCTGCACACGCAGCGGCGCGATCTCGGCCACGCCTGGAGCCTAACCTGCCAGGGCCGCCCAACGGCTCGTTGAGACCGCGTACGCGACGACATCCTCACACAGGCGCCTAGGACCTCCATAGCGCTACCAACCTAACCAAGTTCACTTTTCAGCTCGGCCATCAGGTCGCCCCGCACCCCCACACAGACGCCGCCAAGCCCGAGCCAACCCGCCATCGACCGCAACTCTACGGCCAACGCCGCTGCCACCCGTGAGCGATCCCGTCCGTCCTCGGCGAACGCCCCGAGGACCTGCAGCGCACCGTTGACCCTGTCGGCCTTGAGATCGACGCGGCCGGCCAGATCCCCATCGAGCAGCAACGGCCATACGTAGTAGCCGAACTGACGCTTCGGCGCAGGTGTGTAAATCTCGATGCGGTAGCGGAATCCGAACAGCCGCTCCACTCTGGGCCGGAAGAAGATCAGCGGATCGAAAGGGCACAACAGAGCCGTCCCCCGGTCTCGACGCGGCACGATCTGGCCCGTCCGCAGGTACGCCCGCGATGTCCACCCCTCGACCTCCACTTGTTCGAGGGAGCCGTCGGCCAGCAGGTCAGCGATCGCGGGCTTGACCTGCCTGGAAGCCAGCCGGAAGTAGTCGCGCAAGTCAGCCTCGGTGCCGATACCCAGTGCCGCGGCCGCCCGTGACGTGAGCTCGCGGACGGCATCGCCCTCGTCAACCTCTCGATCCAACACCTCGGGGGGCAGTACCCGCTCAGTGAGGTCATAGTGACGCGCGAACCCGACCCGGGTGGCCGTCGTGAGCACCCCCGCCGACCACAGCCCCTCAGCCACCCATTTTGTGTCGGTGCGATCCCACATCGCCTTCTTGGCGGGCCCAGCCGCCGTCCTAGGTTCGGATTCGAGGTGAGCGGCAATCTGACCTGCGGTCGAGGGGCCGAGTTCGGACACGGCGTCGACGATGTCGTCGGCGAGCTTGGCGTTCTTCTTGACGATCTCGGTGCCCCAGCGGCCGTGCCGATACTCGCGCATGCGCCATCGCAGCAGCGGCCAGTCATCGACGGACATCAGCGCCGCCTCGTGCGCCCAATATTCGACCAGCAGCCGCGGCGCCCGCGGCGAGTGGCTCCAAGCCGCGCGGTCGAGTATGCCGCGGCCATAGGGCCCAAGCCGACTGAACACTGGCGCGTAGTGTGCACGCACCGACACCGAGATGGAGTCGAGCTGCAGCAGGTGCAGCCTGGCGAACAGGCGTTTAAGGTGCGCCCGCGTGACGGCTCCCCCCGAATTAGCTTCGTGGAAGCCCTGCGCAGCGACTGCCACCCGCCGCGCCTGTACGGCGCTGAGCTTCACGCTCGTCGGTAGCTGCAGAACCGGTAGCGCAATCCAGACGAGCTGTCCCGCCAATCCCCTTCGGTACCGACCCACGCCCCGTCGAGCGCCGGCGCCAGCGCGTCGTCGTCCTCGCGGTGCAGGTCAATGTCGACCTCAGTGATCTCGCACCGCGTCGCCACCGGCAGGGCCAGCCGGTAGATCTGCGAGCCGCCGATCACCCAGGCGTCGCCTAGCGGGGCCTCCTCTAGGGACCGGACTACCTCAGCTCCTTCAGCCATATAGTCAGCCTGACGAGTGAATACGACATTTTCGCGGCCCGGCAGAGGCCGAAACTTCGCGGGCAACGATTCCCACGTCAGCCGGCCCATAATCACGGTGTGCCCCATGGTCAGAGCTTTGAAACGTTCCATGTCCTCAGGAACGCGCCACGGTATGCCGTTGTCACGACCGATAACCCCTGAACCCGACTGCGCCCAGATCAGATTCAGGGTCATGATTCGGACCTGCAAGCAGTCCTCATACTCATGATTCGGACCTGGAAGCAGTCCTCATACAGCCACCGGTGCCTTGATCGCTGGGTGCGGGTCGTAATTGCTGACCACGATGTCCTCGTAGGTGTAGCTGAAGAGCGACTCTTGTTGTGCCAGAATCAGTTCAGGATACGGCCGGGGCGAACGCGATAGTTGTTCGGTGACCTGCTCGACATGGTTGTCGTAGATGTGGCAATCCCCTCCGGTCCAGATGAACTCCCCGACGCCGAGGCCTGCCTGAGTCGCCATCATGTGGGTCAGCAAGGCATAGCTGGCGATGTTGAACGGGACACCCAGGAACAGGTCGGCGCTGCGCTGATAGAGCTGGCAGCTCAACCGACCGTCAGCCACATAGAACTGGAAGAACGCGTGGCAAGGCAGTAACGCCATTCGAGGAATCTCGCCGACGTTCCAGGCCGAAACGATATTCCGGCGCGAGTCGGGGTCGGACTTCAGCAGCTCCAAAGCGGCGCTGATCTGATCGATGTGCTCGCCCGAAGGCGTCGGCCACGACCGCCACTGTACGCCGTATACCGGACCGAGATCACCTGTCGAAGAAGCCCATTCGTCCCAAATGGTGACCCCGCGCTCCTGCAGCCACCTTACGTTCGAGTCACCGCGCAAGAACCACAGCAGCTCGTAGACGATCGACTTGGTGTGCACCTTTTTGGTGGTGATCAACGGGAACCCGTCGGCCAGGTCGTAGCGCAGTTGATGGCCGAAAAGGCTACGAGTGCCGGTTCCGGTCCGATCGGATTTCGGAATCCCGGTGTCAAGCACCAGGCGCAGCAGATCCTCGTATGGCGTAGCGATCGGCACCTAGTCAGCTTACGTCGCAACGGACGGAGCACAACGCCGACCATGCCGAGGGCCAGTCACACCATGACGGCGACTGGCGACATTCACCATGACGACGGTCTTCGAGGACGAGACCTGGGCCCGTCTTGCCCTGTCGGCATCCCATGAGCGACCATGAGCACCGGGTACGAACAAACGCTCAGCGAACCGCTACTCAACGACCGTGGGTCACGGATCGACCCGGTACTTGCGCGGAGCTGGCTGCTGATCAGCGGCGCGCACTACGAGCGCTTCCAATCGGCGACTGATTCCAGGGCGGACATCGTGGTCCTCGACATCGAGGAGGCAGTTGCCCCGAAGGACAAGGCAACCGCACGCGAGGATGCGACCGAGTGGTTCGCGGCCGGCAACAGCGACTGGGTAAGGGTCAACGGATTTGGCACCCAATGGTGGGCCGACGACCTGGAGATGCTGGCCGGTAAGCCGGTTGGTGGCGTAATGCTCGCGATGGTCGAGTCGGTCGATCACGTCACCGAAACCGCCAAACAGCTACCGGGCGTGCCGATCGTCGCCCTGGTCGAGACCGCTCGCGGGTTGGAACGTATCACCGAAATCGCATCCGCCAAAGGTACATTCCGCCTCGCTTTCGGCATCGGCGACTTCCGCCGCGACACCGGTTTTGGCGACGACCCGACGACCCTGGCCTACGCGCGCTCCCGCTTCACGATCGCCGCCAAGTCGGCGCATCTCCCGAGCGCCATCGACGGGCCGACGGTGGGATCAAGCGCACTGAAGCTGAGCGAGGCGACGGCAGTGTCGGTGGAGTTCGGCATGACGGGCAAGATCTGCCTGACGCCGGATCAGTGCCCCACCATCAACGAGGGACTGTCCCCCTCTGTCGAGGAAATTTTCTGGGCCAACGAGTTTTTCGTCGAGTTCGAGCGTGATGGCGGTGAAATCCGCAATGGCTCGGACCTGCCGCGCATCGCCCGTGCCAAGAAGAACAGGGTCGCGTCGCGCTCGTCGAGCATGGACAGGTCAAAGGATCCGATGCTGAGTTGTTCGATGGTGCTGAGACCGTCGAGGTGATCGGTGGCGCCTAGCCCGAGACGCACCCACGAGGTGACGGCTTTGGAGACCGTGATCGCCACGCTGTCGCGCATGCGGCTGTTGAATGTCAGCACACGCTGCATGGGTTCTGTCAGCATCGTGTGGGGGCACAGCGCTGCGGCGGTCACCCAAGACGGTGCGGCCTGCAATGCATTGTCGGTGTTCCCGCCCCCGTCATCGTTGTCGACGCCAAGGTTTTCCGCTGCTTTGAGCACCCACGGCATTCCCTGGTTGTTGCCGTGGAGACCGGCGGCGTATGGTGCGCTGCAAGTTCGATTGGAGACGCTCAGGCAGCAGGGCGGAGATCGGCGAGGTCGGCGAAAACCTGGTGTGAGACTCCTTCCTCAGCTCATCAATTGCGCAGCGACCGTGGCGCCGAGATTCCAGCACGCTTCGAGTTCAACCCTGCTCGGCTTGCCGGATACTACGACGGTGTCGGCGGCCTGCTCCCAGCCGAGCCCGCCCGTGATGGCATCGACAGCTCGCTGGGCTCCCTCGGTGCCCTCGTTGCCATGCAGGTAAAGCCCGAACGGCCTCCCCCGTGTCGAGTCCAGAATCTGGTAATAGGCGCAGTCAAATGCGTGTTTGAGGGCGCCGCTGATGTAGCCGAGGTTGGCTGGCGTACCCAAGACGCAGCCGTCGGCCTCCAGCATCTCGACCGACGACACGGTGAGCGCCGGTCTCCGCGCAACCTCGACGCCCTCGATCTCGGGGTCGGTCGCCCCTGCCACGACCGCCTCGAACATCTCCTCGCAGTGCGGCGATGGTGTGTGGTGCACGATTAACAGCGTCTTGCTCACGGTGTTTGTTCCTGCAGGTGAACGGCCTTCTTCATGGCCTCCCTGGCTCGCGTGCGATCACCGGCATAGTCGTAGGCACGCGCCAGTCGATACCAGCCCCGCCAGTCCCCTGGGGCGGACTCCACTTCGATGCGAACAGTCTCGAACAGTGCGTCGGCGGCAGCTCGCTGGATGCGTCCGGATGGCATGCGGGGTAGAGCAGCGACGTCGAGCTCCATCCCCTCTTCCCCTGCCAGCCGCGCCAGGCGCTGATGCGCCAGTCCGGCCTTCAAGGTCGCCACCATCACCCAGACGCCGATAACGGGCATGATCAGAATCGCGGCGCCCAGCCCAACCGCGGCGGGTAGCCCGGAGGTGATGAACGCCAGCGCAGCGCGGCCCAGCATGACGGCATAGACCAGGAGCGCCGCGCACATCAGACCGATCAACAGCTGGATGCGCAGTGCGCGCCCTCCCTCCCTCACGTCAGATCAAGCAACGGCTCGATACCGACCGTCAGGCCGGCGAGGTCGCGGATCTTCCTGACCGCCAGCAGCACGCCCGGTACGAACGACGTCCGGTCGATGCTGTCGTGTCGAATCGTCAGCGTCTCGCCCAGGGTGCCGAAGAGCACCTCCTGATGCGCGACCAATCCGGCGAGACGGACCGAGTGAACCGGGATGCCCTCGATGTCGGCTCCACGGGCGCCCTCCAGGCCGGTGCTGGTGGCATCGGGATTGGGCGGCAATCCTTTCCGTGCCTCGGCGATGAGACGGGCGGTCCTGGCCGCCGTACCCGACGGCGCGTCAGCCTTCTGCGGATGGTGTAGTTCGATGACCTCCACGGACTCGAAGAACCGCGCCGCCTGCGTAGCGAAGTGCATCGACAGCACAGCACCGATCGCAAAATTGGGCGCGATGAGCACTGCCACATCGGGTTTGGCGGACAACCACTCCTTGACCTGGTCCAGCCGCTCGTCAGTGAATCCAGTGGTGCCGACGACGGCATTGATCCCGTTATCGATCAGAAACTTCAGGTTGTCCATAACCGCGCTGGGATGGGTGAAGTCGATGACGACCTCGGTTCCGGCATCCACCAGTTCGGACAACGGGTCGCCGACGTCCACACTCGCCGAGAGGGTGAGGCCCTCCGCGTCCTGCACGGCTTGCACCATGGTCGCGCCGACCTTGCCCTTGGCGCCCAGCACTGCGACTCGCATAGGCCAACCCTAGTGGGAGTTGATCAGCGTGTCCTTGACGGGGATTTAGATTAGGTCACGTTAGCCGGTGAACAAAAGTTCCGACGCCCGTGCGTCTACATCGGCGGCGGGGGTCGCGGCTGGGGTGGCAGCTGCGTCCGCGTCTGCATCGGCGGCCACGTCGGCAGCTGGGGCGGTTCTCAACCAATTCACCAGCAGCAGCATGCCAATCGCCTGCAGAGCCCCGATAGCGACGACCGGCCAAAACACACCCGCCATGACCACTACCGCTACTTGAGTTCGTGGGCTAGTACGCGGATCGGAAAACCGGATGGCCCCGCCCATTCCGGCCAGCGCGGTAGCGAGCGCACCACACAGGTAGACAATCAGCACTGGAACCACCTTCTTCTAGCGACTACTTGCCCCTAAGTATGGGTACAGACAATGACAACGGGATGAGGAAGCGGTAACGAAACATGCACGTTCAGGTCAAGAGTTGTCAACGCCGTTGTTGTGCTGGTGCACGTTAGTTGCGAAGAACCGGTTGTGGGTGTCCCGGTGCTGCTAGGAGCGCAACACCAACGACAAGCGGACCAAGGATAAACAGCCCCACACAGAAAAACACGACCCCGTTGAGGTACCTATTGGTTGCCATGATTCCCGCAGTGACCGCACACGCGAACCACCACAGGGCGACCACGATGAGCATGAAGGTTTCCATAGCGTCGATGATCCCTCCCTGGGACCACTTTGCAACCCCTGCCGGAGGTGGCTATCAACAGTTGGTAGGGCGCAGCGGGGCGGTGCGCACCGATTCGATGACGGCCAGTGGCGGCGGCCCGGCGCAGATCGCGGCGATAGCGGCTTCGACGCCGGAAGGCGGTCCCTCCAGTTCGCACCGAAGTTCCTGGGAATCGTTCTGGACGAAACCGCTCAGCAGATGATGGTCGGCGATACGCGCGACCGTCGGACGGAATCCGAAACCTTGGACCAGTCCGGAGATGCGCAACCCGATGCGCACGGCGTCACCCGGGTGGGCGCCACCGCTGAATTCCGGGCGTGCGCTCATCGGGGCGTTCTCCTCGGCCGCTGACAGCAGCTGCGCCTGTGGGCTATCGGCACAGATCGGTGAAGCGAGGCTAGCTCGCCATCACCTCGTCAACAAGCCGCAATCAGCGAAGTACTTCTGTCCATGTCGGCCGCCAGTCCTCCACCGGCTCCCGACCGGCAGGATTACCGTGGAGCTGTGCACGAATTGTCCTTGTGTCATGAGATCGCCGGAGTCGTGAAGACACATGCGGGGAGCCGGCCCGTCGAGGTCGTGCGTGTCCGGGTCGGCGCCCTACGCCAGGTAGTCGCAGAATCGCTGACGTTCTGCTGGGGCATCGTGCGCGAGCACGAGGATCTTGGCGCCACGGAGCTGGAACTGGAACTGGTACCGGCCGAGGTGGAATGCCACACCTGCCACACGCAGTCCGAAATCACGTCGCGATGGTCGATCTGCTACCCGGTATGTGCGAGTGTCAACGTTTCGGTGCTGTGTGGGGACGAGTTTTCGGTGACGTCGATCGATGTGGCAGCAGGTGCCCGCCATGGGTAGATGGCACCACCATGACGACAACACTGTGCATGATGACGATCATGATGACCACAGCGGTTACCGCACGGCGTCAGAGCGTGTCGCTGCGCTGAAGGCCATCTTCTCCGAGAACGACATCCGCGCAGAAGCGAATCGGAAGATCTTTGAGTCCAATGGAATTCGGGCGCTGAACTTGATGAGCTCACCTGGTTCGGGCAAGACCGCGGTGCTGGCTGCCACGCTCGACGAGCTGGCGGGCGACTTCACGATCGGGGTGATCGAGGGCGGCATCGCCAACGATCTGGATGCCGAACGGCTCGGCGGCCGGGGCGCGCAGATCTCACTGCTCAACACGGGCAGCGGCTTTGGGGGTGAGTGCCATCTCGACGCGCCGATGGTCAACCGCGCACTGGGCGGGCTCGAGCTGAGCGGACTGGACCTGGTGATCATCGAGAATGTCGGGAATCTGTTGTGCCCCGCCGAATTCGATGTCGGTGAGCACGCCAAGGCGATGGTCTACTCACTGGCCGAGCGCGAGGACAAGCCCTTGAAGTACCCAGTCATGTTCCGAGCGGTCGACCTGGTGCTGCTCAACAAAATCGACCTGGCGCCGCATCTGGACACCGACGTCGCCACCTATACCGAACGGATCCGACAGGTCAACCCGACGGCGACGGTGCTCGCGGTGAGCGCCAAAACCGGAGAAGGCATGGCCGAGTGGTTTTCGTGGTTGCGCACCTTCACCGTTGGCGACTGAGCACCCTACAGCGGTGACGCACCGCGCAGATGCTCGAAGATCAGTGACGTCTGCGTGGCCGCGACATCTGCGTCGGCGTTGAGGTTCTCCACAACGAAAGACCGCAGATCATCGGTGTCCCGCGCGGCGACGTGCAGAATAAAGTCGTCGGCGCCGGCCAAGAAATACACGTCCATCACCTGGTGTTTGCGGCGGATCTGCTGGATGAAGCTTCCGATCTTGCTGCGCGCGGTGAACTGCAGCCTGACTGAGATCATCGCCTGGAGGTCCAGCCCGATCGCCGAGGGATCGATGTCGGCGTAGAAACCGCGGATGACCCCGAACTCCTGCAATCGACGCACCCGGCCGTGACAGGTCGATGCGGCGATCCCGACCAACTCGGCCAGCGCACTGTTCGACATGCGCGCGTCGGCGTGCAGAGCAGTCAATATGCGCCGGTCGACATCGTCGATCGCAGCAGGCTGAACATTCTTCGAGGCTCGGCGTTGCCGTCCGTCATTGTTCGAGGCTTCTTCTGCCATCACGGCATCATAGTGAATTTTTACCGACTTCATTGCAGTTAGATCGTCTGATCTTCATAATTGGAGTGGTCCTGCCATCACTGCGAGGAGCGATCATGCGTGTCGGTGTCCCGGCCGAACTCAAGAACAACGAATACCGCGTCGCCATCACCCCGTCCGGGGTCGCCGAACTCGTCGACCGTGGCCACGAGGTTCTCATACAGTCCGAGGCGGGCGACGGTTCGGCAATCTCTGACGCTGACTTCAAGCGCGCAGGGGCACAACTGGTCAATGAGGCCGACGAGGTGTGGGCACACGCCGATCTGCTGCTCAAGGTCAAGGAACCAATCGAGACTGAGTATGGCCGCATGAGATCGGGCCAGGTGCTGTTCACCTACCTGCACCTGGCAGCGTCCAAGCCGTGCACCGAAGCGCTGCTGGCTTCTGGAACGACGTCGATCGCCTACGAAACCGTGCAGACTGCCAGCCCAGACGGGTCAGTCGCACTCCCCCTGCTCGCGCCGATGAGCGAGGTCGCGGGAAGGTTGTCGGCCCAGGCAGGGGCATACCACCTGATGCGTAGCGAGGGTGGCCGTGGCGTGCTGATGGGGGGTGTGCCCGGCGTCGCGCCGGCTGAGGTCATCGTCATCGGCGGCGGAACTGTCGGGCACAACGCCGCACGGGTGGCAGCTGGAATGGGCGCACATGTGACCGTGTTCGACGTCAGCATCAATAGGTTGCGCGATATTGACGCCGAGTTCGGCGGGCGCATCCAGACCCGCTACTCCTCGGCCCTAGACTTGAAGGACGCCGTGAAGGCAGCTGACCTGGCCATCGGCGCCGTCCTGGTTCCGGGCGCCAAGGCGCCCAAGTTGGTTACCAATTCGACTGTGGCCCAAATGAAGTCGGGCGCGGTTCTGGTCGACGTAGCGATCGATCAGGGGGGTTGCTTCGCCGATTCGCGGCCGACTACCTACGAAGACCCGACATTTGGCGTGCACGACACCGTCTTCTACTGCGTGGCCAACATGCCCGGCGCGGTGCCGCGCACGTCGACCTTCGCGCTGACCAACGCCACTATGCCCTACGTGCTCGAGCTCGCCGACAAAGGCTGGCAGGCCGCCTGTAGTGCTGATGCCGCGCTAGCGAAGGGACTCTCGACACATCAGGGAGCGCTGCTGTCCGAACAGGTCGCCGTCGACCTCGGTCTGCCGTTCACCGACCCGGTCGACGTGCTCTAGTCGACCCGATCCCCGTCGAGGTAAAACCATCGGCCGGCTCTCAACGAAAACCGGGAACGTTCGTGCAAGACCCCATCCCGGTAGTGCGCGCGGAACTCGACCTCGCCCGAGTCGTCCCCGGGCCCGCCCGCGACACTGTCGATGATCTCAAGACGGGTCCACACCAGCCCGGCGTCAGCGACGTTGTTGGGGCGTGTGCGCGGGTGCCAGGTCCGCCATAGGTAGTCGCAGTCCCCAACCGCGTAGGCGCTGTAGCGCGCCCGCATCAGTTGCTCGGCCGATCGCGCCTCCCGCTCGCCATGATGACTGGGCAGACAGCAGCGGTCGTACGGGTCACCAGTGCCGCATGGACAAGGGTTGTCAGGGCGCACAAATAGAGTGTGCCCGAATCGACGGGTGTCAAGTAAGGTCGATGCATGCTGTCGCTCAACGAAGTCCTTCCGAACGCCCCCAATGCGACCGCCGATGCGCTGACACTGTTCGACTCGCAGCCAGCCGTCGAACCGGACTTCATGATCGGCACCTGGCATGGCCTCGAGCTGCCGACCAACCATCCTCTCGACGGCATGCTGGCCGCCACCGGGTGGTGGGGTAAGGCATTCCTGGACTCCGAAACCGTTCACCCGCTGCTGTTTCCCACCGGTGACGGCAGCGGGCTGTGGGCGCTCAACCCCGTCCTTGCATTCGGCGGCCTCGGCCTGGTCACCAAGATCCCCACCCTCAAACGGCAGAACTTCAGAAGCACCATCGCCACACTCAAGCCCGCTTTCCGGGCCCGCGGACCCAAAGCCCGGCTGCGCATGACGCGCTATCGCGACGTGGACACTGCGACGATGATCTACGACCAGCTGCCGATCAACGACCTGTTTCGACGACTGGACGAGAACACCGTGCTCGGCGCGATGGACCTGCGCGGGATTAGGCTGCCATACTTCTTCGTGCTCCGGCGCGACGACTCATTGCCCCTGCAATAGGTCGCCTACCGCGATCGCGGCTAATTCACCGATCATCGGACGCTGGACAGCCGGCGGCTTCCAGCGCGTCGCTAATTCACCGATCAACCCGCAATCGTCTGCAGCGGCTGCGGCAGTGATTTCTTGGCCCGTACCGGCCCCAGAACCGCCGCCCCGAACGGACGAGTCAGCAGAAGCCGCGCAACGGCATTGACCTCGTCCAGCGTGACGGCCTCGATCTGGTCCAGCGTGTAGGCGATGCTGCGATGGTGCCCGTAGTTCAGCTCGCTGCGCCCGATGCGGTTCATCCGCGATCCTGAGTCCTCCAGACCCAGAACCAGCCCACCTCTTAGCGAGCCCTTGGCGATCCGACATTCGTCGGCCGTGATCCCGTCACGGGCGACGTCGGCCAATACGTCCGTCGTCACCCGCACGACCTCGGCGAACCGCTCAGGTAGACATCCCGTGTACACCGAGAGCGCACCGCTGTCGGCGAACGTGTCCACCGTCGAGTACACCGAGTACGCCAACCCGCGCATCTCCCGAATCTGTTGAAAAAGGCGTGAACTCAGGCCGCCGCCGAGCGCGGTGTTGAGCACCGACAGCGCCCAGCGATGATCCCAGTTCCTTCCCGGAGTACGCACGCCCAATGACAGATGTGTCTGCTCTGCCTCACGGTTGACCACCTGCAGCGTGGGACGACCCGCGACCCGTCCGGCCCCCCTACGCGGTGGCACCGGGGACCGGCCACGCACCAACCGCGGGCCGAAGTGCTCAGCCACCAGCCCGACGACCTCATCATGATCGACGTTCCCGGCAACCGCCACCACCATGCGGTCGGGTGTGTAGCGACGGACATGAAACGAATGCAGTTGCGCGCGTGTCATTCTCGAGATCGAGTCCACACTGCCGATCACGGGGCGACCCACCGGGTGTCCACCGAACATCGACGACAGGAATACATCCCCCAGTGTGTCCTCCGGGTCGTCGTCGCGCATGGCGATCTCCTCAAGCACGACATCGCGCTCGATCTCCACGTCATCGGAGAAACACCGACCGCGCAGCACGACATCGGCGACCAGATCGACAGCCAATGCCAGATCGGAGTCCAGGACATGCGCGTAGTAACACGTGTGCTCCCTGGCCGTGAACGCGTTCAGCTCACCGCCGACGGCATCCACCGCCTGGGCGATCTGCACCGCAGTCCGTGTCGGTGTCGCCTTAAACAGCAGGTGTTCCAGGAAGTGCGCGGCACCGGCCACGCTGCGACCCTCGTCGCGAGACCCGACGCCGACCCACACCCCCACCGACGCCGAGTGGACGTGCGGGATGTGTTCGGTGACCACACGCAGGCCACCGGGCAGGTCCGCGCAGCGCACGGCTAGGGATGCGTCTTGGTTGCGGCGCCCGGCGCGCAGCGACCCCGAACTAGCTGCTGACGTTCGCTGCATCGACAGCAACAGGCGATCCCGCCCCGGCGGGGGGTGTTTCTGCTGAGTCCTCCTCGGCAACGAGGATCAACGAAATCTTGCCGCGGTTGTCGATGTCGGCGATCTCCACGCGGAGTTTGTCGCCCACCTTGACCACGTCCTCCACCTTTCTGATCCGCTTGCCGCGGCCCAACTTGGAAATGTGCACCAAGCCGTCCCGGCCCGGCAGCAAGGAGACGAACGCACCGAAATCGGCGGTCTTCACCACGGTTCCGAGGAACCGCTCCCCGGTCTTAGGCAGCTGCGGGTTGGCGATCGCGTTGATCTTGTCGATCGCGGCCTGCGCCGCTTCGCCATTGGAGGCGCCGACGAACACGGTGCCGTCGTCCTCTATGGAAATCGAGGCACCGGTCTCCTCGGTGATCGAGTTGATCATCTTGCCCTTCGGGCCGATGACCTCACCGATCTTGTCGAGTGGCACCTTGATCGTGGTGATGCGGGGTGCGAACGGGCTCATCTCATCGGGCTCGTCGATAGCCTCGGCCATCACCTCCAGAATGGCGAGTCGGGCATCCTTGGCCTGCGCCAGGGCGCCGGCGAGAACCTTGGAGGGAATACCGTCAAGCTTGGTGTCGAGCTGCAACGCGGTGACGAAGTCTTTGGTGCCTGCACACTTGAAGTCCATGTCGCCGAAGGCGTCCTCGGCTCCGAGGATGTCGGTCAACGTGACGAATCGACGCTCCGACGTTGTCCCGCCGCCGCCTTCGGCCTCTACTTCCACATCGTCGGACACGAGCCCCATCGCGATGCCTGCGACCGGAGCCTTCAGCGGCACACCGGCGTTCAGCATGGCTAGCGTCGATGCGCACACCGAACCCATCGATGTCGAGCCGTTGGAGCTCAGAGCCTCGGACACCTGACGGATCGCATAGGGGAACTCCTCAACGCTGGGCAGCACCGGCATCAGAGCACGCTCGGCCAACGCACCGTGGCCGATCTCGCGACGCTTGGGCGAGCCGACGCGACCGGTCTCACCGGTCGAGTAAGGCGGGAAGTTGTAGTGGTGCATGTAGCGCTTCTTGGTCTCAGGTCCCAGCGAGTCGATCTGTTGCGCCATCTTGACCATGTCCAACGTGGTGACGCCCAGGATCTGGGTTTCGCCGCGCTCGAAAATCGCGCTGCCGTGCGCCCGCGGTATGACGGCCACCTCAGCCGATAGCGCCCGGATGTCGGTCACGCCGCGTCCGTCGATGCGGAAGTGGTCGGTCAGAATGCGCTGCCGGACAAGTTTCTTGGTCAACGAGCGGTACGCCGCGCCGATCTCCTTCTCGCGGCCCTCGTAGGTATCGGCCAGCCGCTCCAGTATCGAGGCCTTGATCTCGTCCGTGCGGTCGTTGCGCTCTTCCTTACCTGCGATGGTCAGAGCCGCGGACAGGTCGTCCGTCGCCACCGAGGACACCGCATCGAACACTTCTTGCTGGTATTCGGGGAAGAGCGGGAATTCAAGCGCCGGCTTGCCCGAATTTCCAGCGCTGTCGGCCAGCTCCTGCTGCGCGGTGCACAGCGCGTCGATGAACGGCTTGGCGGCTTCAAGGCCCTCGGCCACCACAGCCTCCGTCGGCGCGCCGGCGCCCCCGGCGACCAGATCTATGACCTTGTCGGTCGCCTCGGCCTCGACCATCATGATCGCGACGTCGGCGGTGTCTTCTCCGGCTACCTTCGCCGTTACCTTGCGGCCAGCGACGACCATGTCGAAGACCGCGCCCTCAAGCTGCTCCACGGTCGGGAACGCGACCCATTGGCCGTCAATCAGTGCAACGCGCACGCCACCGACCGGACCCGAGAATGGAATTCCGGAAATCTGGGTAGACGCCGAGGCCGCGTTGATGGCCAGCACATCGTAGAGGTCCTTGGGGTCGAGGCTCATGATGGTGACGACGACCTGGATCTCGTTGCGCAGACCCGAAATGAACGTCGGGCGCAGCGGCCGGTCGATCAGGCGGCAGGTGAGGATCGCATCCGTGGAGGGGCGGCCCTCACGCCGGAAGAACGAGCCGGGGATGCGTCCGGCGGCATACATCCTCTCCTCGACGTCGATGGTGAGCGGAAAGAAGTCGAAGTGGTCCTTCGGGTGCTTGCCGGCGGTGGTGGACGACAGCAGCATGGTTTCGTCGTCGAGGTAGGCCACGACCGAGCCTGCGGCCTGTTTGGCCAACCGGCCAGTCTCGAAGCGGATGGTGCGGGTGCCGAAGCTCCCGTTGTCGATCACGGCGGTGGACTCGAACACGCCGTCTTCAATTTCAACTACAGACATGGACGTCCGTACGGCCTCTCTGGTTCATCATTCAGCTGTTTCGCGTGAACACCGCGCGTTGAATGCGGACAATTGCAGACAACCTCGAGTCGCCCCGAGAAGGCCGGCCCGAATGCGTCGACGGCCGTCGATCGAAGCGGCCGGAGTTCGTCCGGCAGCCACTACCGAAGACCGCGAGTTCAGGCGGTACCTGTCGTGTCACGCGGGGGTAGCGCCTGCGGAACTGCGAGGACCACACCCGATTGTTCGCGCCCTATGGCTGGCGAACGCACTCATCGTACATCCCAACATGTGCGCAAACCCTAATCCGGGCCAGTACCGGTTCTCGCCCCGAACGTTCAGACCACGCGCCCAAGGCCGACGGTGAGGTTGCGCTCCCGGCACGGGTAGCCCACTTCGCTTTGACATCTCTCGAAGAAGCGGGGCGTCAGCGGCGTAAACCTAGGCGCTCGATCAACGCGCGGTATCGCTCAACGTCGATCTGGGCGACGTACTTCAGCAACCGGCGGCGACGGCCAACCAGCAACAGCAGCCCACGTCGCGAGTGGTGATCGTGCTTGTGCATCTTCAGATGCTCGGTCAGGTCTGAGATCCGCTTGGTCAGCAGTGCAACCTGCGCCTCCGGCGAACCGGTATCGGTGCCGTGCAGTCCGTACTGGCCCAGGATGTCTTTCTTCTGTTCGGCAGTGAGCGCCACGAAATAACTCCATCACATCGGTCCGCGAATAGAGGCCGGAGATTGTCTTGAAAGATCTCCGACATGCGCAGCCACCGCGAACTGCAGCAAGCGCAACGTCGGCGGCGAGTCTAACAGCGGCGATGGCCACGCAGCGAATCGTGACCGCGGCGCTCGGAGGCAACTATGGCTGTGCGGAGAGGATGGCGCGGGAGCGTTCGGTGTCGCCATCGATCGCTGCCACCAGCTCAGTCACCGAGTCGAACTTCTCCTGCCCTCGCAGGCGCGCGACGAAGTCGACCGCTACATGCTGGCCGTAGAGATCGGCGGTCGTGTCCAATACGAACGCCTCGACGGTGCGCGTGCGGCCTGAGAAGGTCGGGTTGGTTCCGACAGAAACCGCGGCCGGATAGCGCTCGCCAGGTGTGATGGTACCCACGACCGGGCCGAGCCCGAGGACGGTGAACCAGGCGGCGTACACACCGTCTGCGGGGATGGCCGAGTAAATGGGTGGAGCGATGTTGGCTGTGGGGAAACCGAGCGCTCTGCCACGACCTACACCGCGGACCACCACCCCCTCGACCCGGTGGGTACGGCCCAACGCCTCGGCGGCCGCGACCATGTCACCGGCATCGACGCAGGACCGGATGTAGGTCGATGAGAACGTCACCGTCTCGTCTCGGGTGGATTCGGCCACTTCGAAAACCAAGGGCAGGGATTCCACCGCGAAGCCGAAGCGGTCACCGGCACTTCGGAGCAGGTCCACATTGCCTGCGGCCTTCTTGCCGAATGTGAAGTTCTCGCCGACCATGACCTCGACCACGTGGAGCCGCTCGACTAGCAGTTCATGTACGTAGCGGTCGGGAGTGAGCTTCATGAAGTCGGCAGTGAACGGCATGACGAGAAAGACGTCGACGCCCATCTCCTCAACCAGCTCAGCCCGCCTGGTGAGGGTAGTGAGCTGCGCGGGATGACTACCGGGGAACACGACCTCCATCGGGTGCGGATCGAACGTCATCAACACCGACGGGACGCCGCGCGAACGAGCCGCCTTCACGGCCCGGCCAATCAACTCCTGGTGTCCGCGGTGGACGCCGTCGAATACGCCGATCGTGAGGACGCATCGGCCCCAGTCGGTGGGGATTTCATCCTGCCCCCGCCAGCGCTGCACGCACTTAGCCTACGGCCACCGCACAACGACAGGCCACCAACACCAGCAGATCAGGTGATGACTGCCTAAGCTTGTCACGTGAGTCCGGACGGAGAGCCCCGCGATCTGACGACGGTTGCCCAGGACTACCTGAAAGTCATCTGGACCGCCCAGGAATGGTCACACGAGAAGATCAGCACCAAATTGCTCGCCAAGCGAATCGGGGTGTCGGCAAGCACCGCCTCCGAGTCGATCCGCAAGCTCGCCGAACAAGGTCTGGTCGACCACGAAAAATACGGTGCGGTAACTCTGACCGACGCGGGAAGGCGCGCCGCCCTGGCGATGGTGCGGCGCCACCGCCTCATGGAGACCTTCCTCGTGCGCGAGCTCGGCTACAGCTGGGACGAAGTACACGACGAGGCCGAGGTGCTCGAGCACGCTGTGTCCGACCAGATGTTGGACCGAATCGACGCCAAACTGGGCCACCCGACTCGCGATCCGCACGGGGATCCGATACCCGCGGCCGACGGCCAGGTACCAACACCGCCGGCCCGCCAGCTGTCGGCCTGCCAGAACGGCGAAGCGGGCACCGTCGCGCGCATTTCCGACGCCGATCCCGAAATGCTTCGCTACTTCGACACCGTCGGAATCAGCCTAGACTCCCGGCTGCACGTCATTGCCCGCCGGGACTTCGCCGGGATGATCTCGGTGACCGTTCAAAACCCCGGCGATGCGGGCAAGGGCGCCGACCAGGACTCCAGAGCCACAGTTGAACTGGGAAGCCCAGCTGCGCAAGCGATCTGGGTCGTCTCTTAGGAGGATTAGCTCATGGCCAAGCTCGAGTTATCGCGGTCGCTGCCGATGCCTGCCGACCAAGCCTGGGCGCACGCATCTAATCTGGGGACGCTGGGCGACTGGATGACGATGCACCAGGGGTGGCGTTCGGATCTGCCCGAAGAACTCAGTGTGGGGACCGAGGTCATCGGGGTAGCCGGCGCGAAAGGCATGCGCAACCGCGTCACCTGGACGGTACGCACATACGATCCGCCGTCCACTCTCGAGATCAGCGGCCAGGGCGTCGGCGGCACCAGGTACTCGTTGACATTGAAGGTCGCTTCTATCGAGGAAGGCTGCACGTTCACCGTCAGGATGGAATTGGGCGGGGCTCCGTTGTTCGGCCCAATCGGCGCCGCTGCGGTGCGCGCGGTCAAGGGCGATATCGAGAAGTCGATCTTGGAGTTCCAGCAGCTTTACTGCTAACTGCGTGACTGAAGTCACAGCGTCGCGGGCCGCACCACAACAACGCTCTTCGTTCGTGAGCCGCCATCCTCCAGCACCGCGATGACCCGTCCGTCAGCCGCCGTCGCGGCGTACACACCACCCAGACCGGCCGGCCGCAACGCGCGCCCGTGGCTGGCGTCTTCAGCCTCGGCCTCGGTGAGATCTCGGCGCGGAAAGGCTTGCAGACAGGCTTCATCGAGGCTGCAGGACAGCCGCGGGGCCTCCTCGAGTTGCTCCAGCGTGCGGGCCTGGTCCAGACCGAATGTGCCGACACGGATGCGTCGTAGCGCGGTGAGGTGCCCGCCCACGCCGAGCCCGGCACCGACGTCCCGGGCGAGCGCGCGCACGTAGGTGCCGCTGGAACAGTCGACGGCTACATCAACGTCTACGGCGCCGGCTACAGCGGTACCGTGCCGCACATCACACATCTCAAAGCGGTCGATCCGGACTCGACGTGGCTTCAACACGACGGTGCGGCCCTCCCGCGCGAGTTGGTAGGCCCGCTTGCCATCGACCTTGATCGCGCTGACCGTCGACGGGATCTGGTCGATATCGCCGAGCCACTGCGCGAAGGTGGCTTCGATTTGCGCATTCGCTAATTGGTGCGCAGAAACCGACTCGAGGACAGCTCCTTGCGCATCTTCGGTAGACGTTGTCTGTCCAAGACGGATCGTCGCCAGGTAGGACTTGTCCGTCGCCGTCAGGAGACCGAGGATCTTGGTCGCCCGCTCGATCCCCACGACCAGTACTCCGGTAGCCATCGGGTCGAGCGTCCCGGCGTGCCCGACTTTGCGAGTACCGAAGAGTCTGCGGCATCGGCCCACGACATCGTGGCTGGTCATTCCGCCTGGCTTGTCGACTATGACCAGTCCGGGGCCGACCAATCCGGGGACGGCCGATCTGGGAACCGACCCGCCCACGGCCATCACAGCACGATCGCGGTCATTACGATCCCCTCGCGCACCGACCACCGTCCAGACAACGTGCTCAGCGGTGGACCTAACAGCGCGGCAGGGTCAATGAGGATTTCAGAGGTGAACGAGCCCGACTGGCCCGACGCATCGACGTCGAACACGATGTGCGCATCCTCGAAGCCCAGCCACCGCCGTGTCAACGGAAACCACGCCTTATAGGTCGCCTCCTTGGCGCAGAACAGCACTCGGTCCCAATGGACATCGGGGGATAGCGTTTGCACCTCGTGACGTTCAGCCGCAAGGCTGATCGCGTCCAGCACGCCGCGCGGCAGCACATCGTGCGGCTCGGCATCGATGCCCACCGATCGGATCTCCTCGCGCAGACCGACTGCTGCGCCACGGAAACCCTCGCAGTGGGTCAGGCTGCCGACGACACCGTCGGGCCAGCACGGTTCGCCCTTCTCGCCCTTGAGGATCGGCACCGGCTCGATTCCAAGGTCCACCATCGCCTGGCGCGCGCAGTACCGCGCGGTGATGAACTCGTTGCGCCGCTTGGCCACCGATTTGGCGATGAGCGGCTCCTCCTCAGGCAGTGGCGCGAGTTCCTTGGGATCGGTATACATCTCGGCTGCCGCCAGCGCATCATCGAGGAAGCCGGGCAGCACCCCGGCGAGCAATTTCGCCGCGATCATCCCCGGCGACTCGCGATCCGTTCCTGCAACCGAACTGCGTGCTCGCGCATCTCCTGGGTGATCTGGAAGTGCCCGCCGAACTCGTTGAGGTAGCCAGGCGCGTAATTCGGGTCAGGCAGAATCTGGCGCATCCAGCGATACGGCCTGCGACGGCGCCATTCCCGCGGGTAGCCGACCGACACCTCCTCGAACCGCACGCCGTCATAGAAGGTGGTCCGCGGAATGTGAAGGTGTCCATAAACCGAGCAGATCGCGTTATAGCGAGTGTGCCAGTCGGCGGTCGCGGTAGTTCCGCACCACAGCGAGAACTCGGGATAGAACATCGCGTCGCAGGGTTCGCGCACCATCGGGAAGTGATTGACCTGGACGGTCGGCATCATCCAGTCCAGTTCTTCAAGTCGCTTGCGGGTGTAGTTGACCCGATCGCGGCACCACGCGTCACGCGTCGGGTACGGCTCGGCGGACAGCAGATACTCGTCGGTGCCCACGATGTTGCGTTCCTTGGCGATCTTCAAGCCCTCGGCCTTGGTGCCCGCGCCCGCCGGCAGGAACGAGTAGTCGTACAGCAGGAACATCGCAACGATGGTCGCCGGACCGCCCTCCTCGGTCCAGACCGGATACGGGTGCTCGGGAGTGACGATGCCCATCTCGTCGCACATGTTGACCAGGTAGTCGTAGCGGGCTTTGCCGAAGATCTGCATCGGGTCACGATTGGTGGTCCATAGTTCGTGGTTGCCCGGAATCCAGATGACCTTGGCGAATCTCTTGCGTAGCAGATCCAGCGCCCAGCGAATCTCATCGGTGCGCTCGGCGACATCGCCGGCCACGATCACCCAGTCGTCTGGTGAGGCCGGGTGCAGCGACTCAGTCACCGGTTTGTTGCCGGTGTGTCCGGTATGAAGGTCACTAACGGCCCACAACGTCGGACGCCGGTCCTCACTGCTCACAACCCGTAAGCCTACTTGTGGTCCTGGCAAGACCTCGGGGCAACGAGAACACGGTCGAACGTTGCGTAGCCTCTGAGGCGTGACCGCCGCGCCCGCAATGACCACGACCGGCACACAATCCACGGTCCGGCAGGCAATCCAGCGCAAACTCGCCAGGATGCTGCGGCTACCGCCGCCCACCACCGACTTCGTCGTTGACCGCCGACTGCGGGTGCCCATGCGCGACGGCGTCGATCTGCTGGCCGACCACTATGTGCCGCACACCACGACTCCGGCGGGCACGCTATTGGTCCGCGGACCCTACGGGCGTGGCTGGCCCTTCGCCGCGATGTTCGGCTCGGTGTATGCCGCCCGGGGGTATCACGTGCTGATCCAGAGCGTGCGCGGGACGTTCGGCTCGGGCGGCGACTTCAAGCCGATGGTGCACGAAATCGAGGACGGCGCCGACACGGTCGAATGGCTTCGAAACCAGCCGTGGTTCACCGGCACATTCGGCACCGTCGGGCTCTCCTACCTGGGGTTCACCCAGTGGGCGCTGCTCGCCGATCCGCCGCCGGAGATGACGGCGGCAGTGATCACCGTCGGCCCCCACGACGTCCGCGGACCCCGCTGGGGTACCGGCTCTTTCGGCCTCAACGACTTCCTGGGTTGGAGCGATCTAGTCGCCAACCAGGAAGATCCGCGCAGGTTACGTGTCTTGTTGCGGCAGGCTCGGGCCCAGAAGTTGGTACACCGGGCCTCACTGGGTCTACCGCTCGGCGAGTCAAGCCGCGCGATGCTCGGGGACGGTGCGCCCTGGTTCGAGTCGTGGCTCGAGCACCCATCCGCCGACGATCCGTTCTGGACGAGATTGCATCTGCGTGAGGCACTGGAGCGCACCGAGGTCCCGATGCTGCTGCTGACCGGCTGGCAGGACCTGTTCCTCGAGCAGACGCTTGAGCAGTACGACCGACTGCGTAGCCGCGGCGTGACCACCGCGCTGACCATCGGACCGTGGACACACTCACAAATGATGACCAAAGGGGGTCCGACCGTGATTCGCGAATCCCTGGATTGGCTCGGCACTCACCTCGCTGGCGCCCCCGCCCAGCGGTCGGCACCGGTGCGAATCCATGTCGACGGGGCACCTGACCAGGACGGGTGGCTGGACTTGACCGACTGGCCTCCGCCGATGCCAGAACGCGTACTGCATCTGCAACCGGGGGGCCGACTCGGGGAGGCGGTACCGGATGCAGGTGGCTCAGCAACGTTCGTCTACAACCCTGCCGACCCGACACCCACCGTTGGCGGCCGACTGCTGTCCCCGGTGGGTGGTTACCGCGAGGACACCGCTCTGGCGCGGCGCGCCGACGTCTTGACGTTCACCGGCGCCCCGCTTGCGTCCGACCTCTATGTGGTCGGAACGCCGGTTCTTGAGCTGTCCCACTCTTGTGCGAATCCGAACAACGATCTGTTCGTCCGCATCAGTCAGGTCGACGCGCACGGCCGCTCTTGCAATGTCAGCGACGGATACCGCGCGTCGGCGCCCGCATCGGGCACCGTCAGAATCGAGCTCGACTCCATTGCACGCACTTTCCCGGCGGGTAGCCGAATCCGGGTAAAGGTCGCCGGCGGGTCCCACCCACGCTTTGTGCGCAATGTGGGCACCGGTGAACCCGCGATCAGCGCAACCAGCATGGCGACCGCCCGCCACACGGTACACCTCGGCGAGGCGTCGCGGCTGATCCTGCCCGCCAGTGACCGGCCGCCCTCAGCCGACTGAGCTGGCCACCATTTCGACGATGTGGTGCGGCACGTTGTCCTCGGTACTGTCCATGGCGGCGGACTTTAGAATGTCTCGGCACTCCGGGCGCACCCGACGGGCGTGGCTGTGGGCCACGGTCGGGAAGAGCAGGAACCGCGGGCTGGGTTGGCACGCCGGTCATCGGCCACCCGATGTCGCCGGCCGGACAACTCCGGTGTTCATACGTGCGTTAATTTCGGGCCGCCGCAGCGGCGGAACGGATTTCGGCGGCTGCCGTCGCGGCCCGAACCCGGCAAGTAGCCGCTGTGTCGACGCGGCGACTTCGGCCACAGCAGCCTCGAATGCGACGGAGTTGGCGCCCGAGGGCCGGGTCACGCCGCTGACCTTGCGTACGTACTGGCGGGCGGCGGCCTCAATCTCATCGTCGGTGGCAGCCGGTTGCAGACCCCGCAGCTCAGTGATGTTTCGACACATGCCTCCACGATAGGCGAGCAGCCGCAGGCCGATACGGTGAGCGAATGACGAACGCCGCCAGCTCTTGTGATTCTGAAGAAGCCGACATCCTGCTCATTGACACTGCTGGCCGGATCCGGACGCTCACCCTGAATCGGCCGTCCGCGCGCAATGCACTCTCGACGGCGTTGCGCAGCAGACTCTTCGGGGCCCTGCGTGATGCACAGGACGATGCCGCCGTCGACGTCATCATTGTGACCGGGACCGATCCGGCGTTCTGCGCCGGGCTTGACCTCAAAGAATTGGGCGAGCACTCGATCCTCCCCGACATCTCTCCTAAGTGGCCGCCGATGGCCAAGCCGGTGATCGGCGCAATCAACGGTGCGGCAGTGACCGGCGGCTTGGAGATCGCGCTGTACTGTGACATCCTCATCGCCTCCGAACAGGCGCGTTTCGCCGATACCCATGCCCGGGTCGGTTTGCTGCCCACGTGGGGCCTGTCGGTTCGCCTTCCACAGAAGGTCGGCGTCGGGATGGCGCGACAGATGAGCATGACTGGTGACTATCTGTCTGCCCAGGAAGCACTGCGTACCGGACTCGTCACCGAGGTAGTGGCCCACAACGAACTTCTCGACATTGCACGCCGGATCGCGGCGTCGATCGTCGGCAACAACCAAAAGTCGGTACAGGCGCTGCTGGCCTCCTACCACCGCATCGACGACGCCCAGAATGGCGTCGCCCTGTGGCTGGAAGCGGACGCGGCCCGGGCGTGGATGAACAGCACCTCCGGCGACGACATCGCCGCCAGCCGCAGCTCAGTCATCGAACGCGGCCGCGCCCAGGTCCGACCCGGGGGCACCACTTGACACCGACCCGGGTCGAACCGGCATGGTCGACCCCATGAGCAACGAGGACTCCATGGCTGTCAACCACCATGCCAATCATCCGGGTTTCGCTGGCGTCACCGGCAGTCTGTTTGCCGCTGCCTTCCTGCTGACCGGCCGCGCAAACGCCAGGCTCGCGGCCGAACTCACCGACATCTCCCCCGAAGACCACGTTGTCGACATCGGATGCGGGCCGGGCAACGCTGTCCGGACAGCTGCCCGCCGAGGCGCACTGGCAACCGGAGTCGACCCGTCGCGGTCGATGCTGCGGGTAGCGCGGATCAGCACCCGAGACCCCAGGGTGCAGTGGGCCCAAGGCGGCGCAGAAACGTTGCCGGTGCCGGACGGATCGGCGACGATCGTGTGGGCGCTGGCCACCGTGCACCATTGGCGCGACATCCCCGAGGGACTCGCCGAAATACACCGGGCACTCTCACCCGGTGGGCGGTTGCTTGCGGTCGAACGACAGTGCGAGCCGGGCGCCACCGGGTTCGCCAGTCACGGCTGGACCGCCGAGCAGGCCGAATCCTTTGCCGCACTGTGCCGCTCAGCGGGGCTTGTCGATGTCACAGTGGCCAGCAAGAAAAGCAGTCGGCCGGTGTGGGTAGTGGCCGGCATACGACCCTGACTGGCTGGGTCAGTCAAAAGCGAATACGAGTGCCTGCACCACGTCGTCTGCCGATCCGAGCGCCGAGTAACCGGCGGCCAGGCGATGACCACCGCCGCCGAACGCGCTGGCGACCGACGCGAGGTCCAGCGACTTTGAGCGTAGCGACACCGACCAGTGGCGCGGCTCGACTTCCTTGAACACCGCAGCCACCTCGGCCTGCTGAGTGGTGCGCACGATGTCGACGATGCTTTCCACTTCTTCTGGCCGCGCGCGGACCCACTCTTCGTTGGTGACCACGGCATACACCAGGCCACGCTTGTCGGCGGCGTCGGCCAACAACCGTGCCGAAGCCAGAACCCGCGACAGCATCGGCAACCACGTAAACGGATGGGTGTCGAGCAAGGTGCGGCTTATCGCGGCGTTATCAACGCCCATGTCCACCAGACGCGCGGCCAACCGGTGCGCGCGGGCAGTGGCCCACCGGAACGAACCGGTATCGGTTGTCAATCCGGCGTATAGGCAGTGCGCGACACCGGCGTCGATCGGCTGGTCCCATGCATCCAACAGTTCGGCGACCAGCATCGTCGTCGAGTCAGCCGTCGGATCGACGTAGTTCGCGGTGCCGAACAGATGGCTGGAAGCGTGGTGATCGATGACCAGCAGATGACGGCCGGCCGCCGCACAATCGCCCAGCGTACCCAGGCGGTTAACGCTGGGAATATCCACGGCGACGACCAGGTCGACGTCTCGGCGCAGATTCTCGGGCGCCACGAGCAGGTGCCCGCCAGGCAACGACTGCAACGACTCGGGCATTCCTTCGGGCTCGGCGAAGCTCACCTCCACGTCTTTGCCTGCGCGGTCGAGCACCAGCGCCAACGCCAGCCCGGCGCCGATGGTGTCGGCGTCTGGGAAGACGTGACAGACCACGCTCACGGAGTCGGCCGCCGACAGAAGCTCGGCCGCAGCGAGGGCATCGACGCGCGCGCCTGTTACCAAGGCGTCAGTCGTCTGCTCTGTCGCGGTCACCCGTATCCCCAACGTCCGGCCTGTTCGTGCTCCCCTGGCTTGCCTCGCCCTCCGCCTCGCTTACACGGTATGGGTCAGCATCGCCGGCGTGCTTGGCACCTTGCCGAACTCTGGCCAAATCCTCATCCGCCGCCCGCGCACGCGCCAGCAGCTCCTCCATGTGTTGGGCGGTATCGGGAACCTTGTCGAGCACGAAGGACAGCGTCGGGGTAAAGCGCACGCCGGTAGCGGCGCCAACCTTGCTGCGCAGCGTCCCCTTGGCCCGCTCAAGTGCGGCCGCTGCGGCGGTGTAGTCGGGTTCTTCCTGCAACGTCTCGCCGCGCACCGTGTAATACACCGTCGCATCATGAAGGTCTCCGGTGACCTTCGTGTCGGTAATCGTCACCAACGCCAGCGGGGGATCCTTGATCTCGAACTCAATCGCCGACGCGACGACCGTGCCGATCCGCTTGGACAGCCGACGGGCTCGGCCGACGTCAACCACGACACGCGCCTGCGGCTTTGGCTTGTCCGCACATCAGGAGCGTTCTTTTTCGACGAGTTCGTACGCCTCGATGACGTCGCCTTCCTTGATGTCGTTATAGCTCAGGGTCAGGCCACACTCGAAGCCGTCGCGCACCTCGGTGACGTCATCCTTCTCGCGACGCAGCGACTGAATGGTGACGGTCTCGGCGACCACGATGCTGTCACGCAGCAGACGCGCCTTGGCATTGCGACGGACAATGCCCGAAGTGACCAGACAACCGGCGATATTGCCGACTTTGGAGGAACGGAACATCGCGCGGATCTCGGCGCGACCGAGTTCCTTCTCCTCGTAGATCGGTTTAAGCAGGCCTTTGAGCGCGCTCTGGATCTCATCGATGGCCTGGTAGATCACCGAGTAGTACCGGATGTCGACGCCCTCGCGATTGGCCAACTCGGTAGCCTTGCCCTCTGCTCGCACGTTGAATCCGATGATGATCGCGTCCGACGCCGACGCCAGGTTGACGTTGGTCTCGGTGACACCGCCGACGCCGCGGTCGATGACACGCAGCTCAACTTCGTCATCGATCTCAATACCCAGCAGAGCCTCTTCCAGCGCCTCGACGGTGCCGGAGTTGTCGCCCTTGAGGATCAGGTTCAGCTGGCTGGTTTCCTTGAGCGCCGAATCCAGGTCCTCCAGGCTGATGCGTTTACGCGTCCGCGCCGCCAACGCATTGCGCTTGCGCGCGCTGCGCCGGTCGGCGATCTGCCGGGCGATCTGGTCCTCGTCGACGACCAGCAAGTTGTCGCCGGCATCGGGAACCGACGTGAAGCCGATGACCTGTACCGGGCGCGACGGCAGTGCCTCGGCAACGTCCTCCCCGTGCTCGTCGACCATGCGCCGAACTCGCCCATAGGCGTCGCCGGCCACGATCGAGTCGCCGACCCGCAGCGTGCCGCGCTGGATAAGCACCGTGGCCACGGGGCCGCGGCCGCGGTCCAGGTGTGCCTCAATGGCCACACCCTGGGCTTCCATGTCCGGGTTGGCCCGTAGGTCCAACGCCGCATCGGCGGTGAGCAGCACGGCTTCGAGCAGTGCGTCGATATTGCTGCCCTGCTTGGCCGAGATGTCGACGAACATGGTGTCGCCGCCGAAGTCCTCGGCGACCAGACCGTACTCGGTGAGCTGACCGCGGATTTTAGCCGGGTCGGCGCCCTCCTTGTCGATCTTGTTGACCGCGACCACGATCGGCACCTCAGCTGCCTGCGCGTGGTTGATGGCCTCGACAGTCTGAGGCATCACTCCATCGTCTGCGGCAACCACCAGGATCGCGATGTCGGTGACTTTCGCGCCACGGGCACGCATGGCGGTGAACGCCTCGTGACCCGGGGTATCGATGAACGTAACCAACCGCTCGTTGCCGTCCAATTCGGTGAGAACCTGGTAGGCGCCGATGTGCTGGGTGATGCCACCGGCCTCTGCCTCACCGACGTTGGCCTGACGGATGCTATCCAGCAGCCGGGTCTTGCCGTGATCGACGTGACCCATCACGGTCACCACCGGAGGACGGTGCTCGAGATCTTCTTCGTTACCTTCGTCCTCTCCGTAGGTCAGGTCGAAGGACTGGAGCAGCTCGCGATCCTCATCCTCCGGGCTGACCACCTGGACGACGTAGTTCATCTCGCTGCCGAGCAGTTCGAGGGTCTCGTCGCCGACCGACTGGGTGGCAGTGACCATCTCACCGAGGTTGAACAGCGCCTGCACCAGCGACGCGGGGTTCGCATCGATCTTCTCGGCAAAGTCCACTAGGGACGCTCCACGGGCCAGGCGGATCGTCTCGCCATTGCCATGGGGCAACCGCACGCCACCGACGACGGGGGCCTGCATGCTCTCGTACTCGGCGCGTTTGGCCCGCTTCGACTTGCGACCGCGCCGCACCGCACCCCCGGGGCGCCCGAACGCGCCCGCGGCTCCGCCGCGCTGACCGGGACGGCCACCGCCGCCAGGACGGCCGCGGAACCCGCCACCGCCTCCGGCGGGCGCACCGCCGCCACCACCGGGGCCACCTGGGCCACCCCCGCGGTAGTTACCACCGCCACCGCCGCCCGGGCCACCGGGACGACCGCCACCGGCGCCTGCTCCAGGACCGCGACCACCAGGGCTGGGGCGAGGGCCGCCGCCTGGACGACCACCCGGGCCAGGGCGCGCACCTTGCGGCCTGGGCGGCATATTGCCTGGGGTGGCGCCGGGGCGTGGACCGCCCCCGGGGCGCGGCCCACCGGGTCCGGCGCCTGGCCGCGGGCCTTGGGGGCTTTGCGGACGCGGCGCCGGCCGCTCGACCGGCTGCTGGGATGAGAATGGGTTGTTGCCGACGCGCGGGGGCCGCGGGGCAGGCTTGGGAACCCCGCCCGGGGTGGGGCCCGGACGTGGGCCGGGGGTCGGACTCGGCGCGGCAGGCGGAGCCGCCGGCGCGGGCGCAACCGGAGCTGCGGGAGCTGGCGGGGGCTCCTGGGCTACCGGTGGCTTGGGTGCTGCCGGCCTGGCCCGGGGTGCGGCGGGCTTGGCGGGTGAACCGTTGCCACTGCTCTTGGCCTTCTCAGTTGCGGGTTTGGGTCCGCCGAACGACTGGCGAAGCCGGCGGGCGACCGGCGCTTCTACCGTGGACGACACGGACTTGACGAATTCGCCCTGATCATTCAGTCGGGCGAGAACTTCCTTACTGGTGACACCGAGTTCCTTAGCCAACTCGTGCACGCGGGCCTTACCTGCCACTACTATCTCCTGTCTGGGAGGCAACAGCGGTGGTGGGCGCCGCGCCTCGGTTTAGCTATGACGCATGGTCATCGAGACTTCACGGTGTGCTCATGTTCTTCGCTACCTGTCCTAGTGCCGTGTGGGTTCAAGGCTGCTGAGTCACTCTCGATCCTCAGAAACACTCTTCCACCGCGGTGATGTCCGGGCTACCGGTGATCCGCAACGCTCGGCCGAACGCCCGCCGACGAATCGCCCCCTGCAGACACCCGGGATCGCGGTGCAGCCAAGCACCCCGCCCCGGGAGCGTTCCCGCTGCGTCGACGGTCACGGCCCAATGGCCGTTTCCACCGTCGACAGCGACAACCCGAAGCAATTCAACGGCCAACTCTCGATTTCGGCATCCGATGCAAGTCCGCACTGGTCCACCCGAAGGTTCGATCGTGTTTCTCTGCATCCGAGCCGATGTCTCACGCTGGATCACAGGCAAGTCTAGCGCCACAGCAGTGTGGAATAGAAAATCGGTATGGCGGTGGCCCCGTCAGCGGTCCCCGACCGCACCGTGAGCGGAGTCCGATCTGGACTCCGACCGGGGATCCGGCTTGTCGGCGGCAGCATCGTCGCTGCGGATGTCGATACGCCAGCCGGTCAGTCTGGCCGCAAGGCGGGCGTTCTGCCCTTCCTTGCCGATTGCCAACGACAGCTGGAAGTCCGGGACAACCGCCCGGGCCGCCCGCGACCCTTCGTCGATTACCGATACCGAAACCACCTTGGCAGGTGACAGCGCGTTGGCCAAGAATCGAGCAGGATCCGCGTCGTAGTCGATGATGTCGATCTTCTCGCCGGACAATTCGCTCATCACGTTGCGAACACGCTGTCCCATCGGGCCGATGCAGGCGCCTTTGGCGTTGAGTCTCGGCATGTGGGACGTCACCGCGATCTTGGAACGATGCCCCGCCTCTCGGGCCACCGCAACGATGTCGACCGATCCGTCGGCGATCTCGGGGACCTCCAGTGAGAACAGCTTGCGCACCAGGTTGGGATGAGTGCGTGACAACGTGATGAGTGGCTCTCGCGCACCGCGAGATACCCCGACGACGTAGCAACGCAACCGGTCACCATGCTCGTAACGTTCGCCAGGTACCTGCTCCGCGGCGGGAATCATGCCCTCAGATCCGTTGGTCTCGCCGCCCATCCGAACCACCACGACACCGCGCGCGTTGGCGCGTGCGTCACGCTGGATAACACCGGCGACGATGTCGCCCTCGCGGGCAGAGAACTCGCCATAATTCTTCTCATTTTCGGCATCGCGAAGCCGTTGCAGGATGACCTGACGCGCGGTAGTGGCCGCGATCCGACCGAAACCCTCAGGGGTGTCGTCCCACTCGCGCAGCACGTTGCCGTCGGCATCCGTTTCGCGGGCTATCACCTTGACGATGCCGGTCTTGCGGTCGATGTCGATGTGCGCGTCAGCCTCGTGGCCTTCAGTGTGTTTATAGGCGGTCAGCAATGCCGATTTGATGGTCTCAACCACTACGTCGACCGTGATTCCCTTGTCTGCCTCGATCGCGTGCAGGGCTGCCATGTCGATATTCACGCTCAGGCCTCCTTCCCGGATTGGCCGGACAATTCCAGCTCATGCGGATTTGGCGGTGAAAACTCCACCTGAACAACAGCTTTGGTGATTTTTTCGAGTTTGATACCGCGGACCGCGAGCCCACCGCGGGCACCCTCGCGAACTACCAGCCCGACCATGCCTCCCTGCGTCTGACCCAACCGCCCGGTGAGCGTCGATCCATCCGACAGCGTCATCTCCACCCTGCGTCCACTGGCCCGGCGAAAGTGCTTCTCGGTCGTCAGTGGGCGGTCCACCCCCGGCGAAGTCACTTCGAGGACATAGGCCGCGGAGTCAAGGCCGTCGAGCAGCTCCGAGGCCATCCGGGACAGCTGAACGATCGAATTCATGTCCAGCCCGACGTCGCCGTCGGCGACCACCGTGATCCGGGGCGGCTGCGCGGCAGAGTCGATCAGGACGTCCTCAACCTCGAATCCGGCGCGCGCGAACTCTCCGTCGAGCAGTTGAGTCACCTGCCGCTGTGACGGTAACCCCGTAGACCGCTCCGTCACGACGAGCTCCTCATCTTGAGTTGTCCGGACGCGGTTCACAAGAGGATTCATGTGAAAACGCCCCATGGACCCGCGCCCCCAGGGTACGCCAGTGTAGGCAGGCCAAATTGCGAAAGTCGGCCACCACCGCCGGGCCGCCACCGAACTCGGTCGCCGCTGACGACCCCACGGAATGGCAAGATGTTGCTCGTGCAGAGCCACCCGACCACCGTCAGCCGCCGACGCGTGCTCTCCGGGGTGGCCGCCCTGGTGATTCTCGGCGCAACAGCGGCGACATCGGCGGCCTGCGGCAAGACCCCATCACCACCAGCAGATCTCGACGACCTGACCAACGCACTCGGCCGCGCCCGGGCCGACAGAGAACTGGCCACCGAGGCTGCCGACGCCGATAAATCTGCCGCGAACGCACTGACTGAGGTCGCCGCCGAACGCTCGGCGCATGCCCAGGCGGTCGCAGAGGAGATCGTGCGGATGACCGGCAAAGCAGCACCGACAACCACGACCGCGTCATCGGTGCCCTCAGCGGCACCCCACCCAGCGGCCACGGTCGGGGATGTGATCGCTGCGCTGCGCGCATCGGCCGAAAGCGCTGCGCAGGCCGCTGCGGCGCTGTCGGGCTATCGCGCGGGGCTGCTCGGGTCCATTGCCGCGGCGTGCACGGCCTCCTACAGCGTGGCATTAGCTCCGTCGGAAGGAACGTCGTGACTTCCCCCGGCCCCGCCCCGCCGACTCGCCCGAGTGATGCCGCCGACGGCACGCTGTTCGATGCCATCGCCACCGAGCACGCCACCATCTACGGGTACGGCATCGTGTCGGCCCATTCGCTTCCCGAAATCAACTACCTCGTCGCCGAAGCCATGGCCCAGCAGCGGGCGCGCCGGGAGGCGGCGATCGCAATACTCGACGAGGCGGGGGTCATGGCACCGCTACCCGAGGTCGGGTATTCGCTGCCGTTTGAGGTAGACAACGCCACCGATGCGGCCAACCTCGCGGTGACGATGGAGCAAGACTCGGCCATCGCATGGCGGGCCGTCGTCGAGCAGTCTACCGATCAGCGCCTGCGGGCGTTCGCAGTTACCGCGCTGACCGATAGTGCCGTCATGGCCGCACGCTGGCGCCGCGTCCGCGGCGACACCGCGATCACCGTCGCGTTCCCCGGCGGTTCCGAATAGCCCGAGGCAAGCCGTGCGCTACCCGATCGCCGCGGCGATATCGGCTGCCGCGGCCTCGATTGAGACTTCGCGCTTCTCGCTGCTGAATCGGTCACGCAACTCGACGACACCGTCGGTCCACCCCCGCCCCACTACGACGATCCACGGCACCCCGAGCAACTCGGCATCTTTGAATTTCACGCCCGGCGATGCCTTGCGATCATCAAGGAGCACCTCGGCTCCGAGCCCATCCAACTCGGCCGCTAGCTCGGTGGCACCCTCGCGAGCGACGTCATCCTTGTTCGCGATCACCACGTGAACATCGAACGGCGACACTGACGGCGGCCAACGCAACCCGAGCTCGTCGTGATATTGCTCAGCGATGACAGCCACCAGGCGCGACACCCCAATGCCATAGGAGCCCATCGTCAGCCGGACCGGCTTACCGTTCTCGCCGAGCACATCGGCGGTGAATGCATCGGCGTATTTGCGGCCGAGTTGGAAGACGTGGCCGATCTCGATGCCCCGCGCGGCGACCAGCGACCCCGCACCGTCGGGCGAGGGGTCCCCCTCGCGGACTTCGGCCGCCTCGATGGTGCCGTCGGCAATGAAGTCGCGGCCCGCGACCAGTCCGACCACGTGGCGGCCCGGCTCGTCAGCGCCGGTGATCCAGCTCGTACCATCGACTATCCGCGGGTCCACGAGATAGCGAACTCCGTTGGCCAGCAAGCCCTTCGGGCCGATATACCCTTTGACAAGGAACGGGTATCTTGCGAAGTCGGCGTCGTCGAGCATCGCGTACTCGGCCGGATCCAGTGCGGCGCCGAGACGCTTGTCGTCGACCTCGCGATCACCAGGTAGGCCGATCGCAAGCAGTTCCCACTCACCGCCGGGCTGGCGTACCTTGAGCAGTACATTCTTGAGCGTGTCCCGGGCGGTGATCTGCCGCCCGAATCCCGCGCCGTCGGCCCAGTCGACCAAGGTGGCGATTGTCGGGGTGTCACCGGTGTCGTGCACTGTCGCTTCGGGCAGGCCATCGGCCGGCCGCGCCTCGGGTACCGCAGTGATCACGGCTTCGACGTTGGCCGCGTATCCGGACTCGAGGCAGCGCACATAGGTGTCCTCCCCGACTTCGCTTTCTGCCAAGAACTCCTCCGACGCGCTTCCCCCCATCGCCCCCGACACCGCCGACACGATGACGTAGCGCACCGCCAGCCTGTCAAAGATCCTCTGGTAGGCAGCGCGGTGTGCCTGATAGGCGTTCTCCAGGCCTTCTTCATCAACGTCGAAGGAGTACGAATCCTTCATGATGAACTCGCGGCCACGCAAGATGCCAGCCCGAGGGCGAGCCTCGTCGCGGTACTTCGTCTGGATTTGATAGAGCCGCAGCGGAAAGTCCTTGTACGAGGAGTACTCCCCCTTCACGGTCAACGTGAAGAACTCCTCGTGCGTGGGGCCAAGCATGTAGTCGTTTCCACGGCGGTCCTTGAGCCGGAAGACGCCGTCGCCGTATTCCGTCCACCTATTCGTAGCTTCATAAGGACCGCGCGGCAACAGCGCGGGAAACAGGATTTCTTGTCCCCCAATGGTGTTCATCTCGTCGCGGACGACATTCTCGATCTTGCGAAGCACCTTCAACCCCAGCGGCAGCCAACTGTAGAGACCAGGGCCGACCGGCCGCACGTAACCCGCCCGGATCAATAGCTTGTGGCTCGGCACCTCGGCGTCGGCCGGGTCCTCACGGAGAGTGCGCAGGAACAACTCGGACATGCGGGTAATCACAGCCGACAACCTTACTGAGTCGGTCGGCTACAGTTCACCAGCGTCGATCGCGTCCTTGACTTCCTGTGCATGTGCCACCTGCTTGGCGGTGTAACCGATGAACAGCGCTGCAACGCCGACTATGACCGCGACCGCGGCCACCCACAACAAGCCGTAGGAGTAGCCCTGGTCCAGCGCGTGCCGCTGCGCTGCGTCCATGTTCTTCACCGGACCGGTGGTGCCGCCAAGGTAGAGCGTGCGCGACGTGATGACCGCCTGGATGATAGCCAGCACGACCGGTCCACCGAGGCTTTGCAACATCAGCGCGATCGCCGACACCGGACCGATCTCGTCGAAGCCGACACCCGCTATGGCCGACACGGTCAGGGGCACCACGATCATGCCGATACCGAAGCCGCCGATGGTGATGGGGAGCACGAGGTTTGGGAAGTACGGAATGCCGGCATCCAGCGTCGAGCCGTACAGCATCGCCGCCAGAACCAGCACGCCGCCGGCAATCACCAGCACTCGTGGCGGGAACTTCGACACCAGCGCCGAGGACAGGCCGAGGCCGATGCCGAGCGCGATCACGAACGGGATGAACCCGATGCCCGCGCGCAGGGCGCTGTAGCCCATGATGTCCTGGACGTAGAGCCCGATCAGCACCGTCAGCGTGAACATGACGCCGCCGGCGAGGAATATCGCGCCGAACGTGGCGACCCGGTTGCGGTCGTGGAACAACGAGAACGGGACAACCGGGTTCTCCGCAGTGCGTTCGACGTAGAGGAATGCCCCCATACAGGCCAGCGCAGCGACACCGGAACCGACCGTCACCGTCGACAGCCAGCCCTGTTCTGGCCCCATCGAGAAGGCGAATACTGCGGCGGTGCAGCCCATCGTGGCCAGCAACGCACCCGCGGCATCGAGCTTGAGCCGCTCCCTGTTGGTCTCCCGCAGTGTCTTGCGGGCCAGATAGATCATCACTAGGCCGATCGGCACGTTCACTAAGAACGCCCAT
>DAOUYK010000096.1 GCA_030666145.1 Mycolicibacterium sp.
TGGACCGCCCCCGAGAAAATCGACCCTGCCCGGTTCGCCGAACCGCGAGCCGAACACAAGAGGCACCGCTATGCCTTCTCCCCCTTCGGTGGTGGTGCTCACAAATGCATCGGGATGGTGTTCGGCCAGCTGGAGATCAAGACCGTCATGCACCGGCTGCTGCGCAGGTACCGCTTGGAGTTGCCACACCCCGGCTGCCAGCCGCGCTATGACTATGCCGGCATGCCGGTGCCGATCGAAGGCATGCCGATCGTGCTGCGGCTGCTCTGCTAACTCGTGCGGTCACGGGACCCGCGACAGCCGACGGCCATCGCGGTGGTGTTCGCGTGAATAGCTGCGATGCATCGGTTTTCAGCGATGCTGTCGAGAGCTTCCGCAGTCAGTGCGATTGAACATTTCGGGACTATGGCAATCACGTGGGCGCAGCGAGAGTGTCACTGCGGGTGACTCGATCCCCATGCGGCGCAAAGGTGGCGTGCCGGTGGCCATGGTCGTGGCCGTGCTCGAGACCGTGGTCGTGGTACTGCGGGCGAGTGCACCGTGCTTGAAACCAGAACGTTTCGCCGGTACTGAGGATTGGATCCCTTGCTGACATTACGATGCGAGACATGAGTTTTCCGTTGTCCTGGCAGTTTCCCTACGCTTGGCCGCGGACACCGGTTCTGGCCCAGAATTTGGTGTGCACGTCGCAACCGTTGGCCGCGCAGGCGGGTCTGAGGATGCTCGCTGCAGGCGGCAACGCCGTAGATGCCGCGCTGGCTGCTGCGATCACAATCTCGTTGGTCGAGCCGGTGTCAAACGGCATCGGCTCGGACGCATTCGCCGTCGTGTGGGACGGAAGGAAATTGCATGGGCTGAATGCGTCGGGGCGCTCGCCAGCGGCATGGACGCCGGATTTCTTTTCCGGTGAAGGCGTCCCTGTTCACGGCTGGAACTCGGTCACCGTGCCGGGCGCGGTTTCGGGCTGGGTCGAGATGCATGACAAGTTCGGCAAACTGGCGTTCGAGCGGTTGTTCGAACCTGCCATCGGCTACGGTCGGGACGGCTTCCTCGTCTCACCGATGATTGCGAAGCAATGGGCGGCCCAAGTGCCGAAGCTGGCCTCACAGCCGGGCTTCGCACCAGCTTTCCTCCCCGGCGGCCGGGCGCCGGCTCCGGGAGAAGTATTCCGCTTTCCTGAGCACGCGGCGACGCTGGAGAAGATCGCGGTCACCAAAGGTGACGCCTTCTACCGCGGTGAGCTCGCCGAGAAGATCCAGGCGCACTCGAAGGCTAGTGGTGCAGCCATGCTCACCTCCGACCTCGCCGCTCACCACCCCGAGTGGGTCGGCACGATCACCCAGGACTACCGCGGGTACACAATCCACGAGATCCCGCCTAACGGGCAGGGAATCGTCGCGCTGATCGCCCTGGGCATCCTCGATCACTTCGACATGGCTAGCCTGGGCGTCGATTCAGCCGACAGCGTGCACCTACAGGTTGAGGCGATCAAGCTTGCCTTCGCTGACGCGCTGGCCTACGTTGCCGACATCGGGTACATGCCCTTGGATCCCCAACACCTTCTTGACGCCGAATACCTGCAACACAGAGCCGAACTGATAGACCCCAAGCGCGCGAAACCGTTCGCTGCAGGGAAGCCACCCAAGGGCGGCACGGTATATCTGAGTGCTGCCGACTCATCCGGGATGATGGTGTCGATGATCCAGTCCAACTATATGGGCTTCGGTTCGGGCGTGGTGGTGCCCGGCACCGGGATAGCGCTTCACAATCGCGGAGCGACTTTCGTTGCAGCACAGGGACACCCCAACCAAGTTGGGCCGAACAAGCGTCCTTATCACACCATCGTTCCCGGCTTCGTGACCAAGAGCGATACACCGGTAATGAGTTTCGGGGTAATGGGCGGACAAATGCAGCCGCAGGGACACGTCCAGGTCCTCGTCCGCATCGCCGACTATGCCCAAAATCCGCAGTCGGCATGCGACGGACCGCGGTTCCGTTGGGTCCAAGGCATGCAGGTCAGCCTGGAGCAGGGTTTCCCGGCCGGGACGCTGGAAGAGTTGGCTGCCCGCGGCCATGAACTCGTCACGGTCGGCGACTACAGCGGTTTCGGTAGCTGTCAGGCGATTTGGCGGCTCGACAACGGGTACCTCGGCGCCAGCGACCCGCGCCGCGACGGTCAGGCCGCCGGCTTCTGACCGCAGCGGCCAAACCTTCATGCATGCTCGGCTCGGCGAGGAAGTCCTACACAGCCCCAAGTCATCGTGTGGCCTGTGCTGGGGTTGGCACTCGCCTACTCAGCTATGTCCCGTTGTACCGAAGGCCTCTGCGAGGCGGTTCCGATCGACGGATCCCTTGGCTGTCAACGGTAACTCGTTGACCCGCAGTATCCGTTCGGGCACCTCGTAACGGGGTAGCCGCTCGGCACAGAATCCTTCCAGCGCATCGTCGTCACAGCGGGCACCGGCACGCAGGGTCACCGCCGCTACCACCTGCTCGCCGTACTTGGCGTCGGGCATTGCGAATACGGCGGCCTGGGTGATATCCGGATGGGCGAGCAGAGTGTCCTCAACATGCTCCGGGGAGATCTTCTCGCCGCCGCGATTGATGATGTTCTTGATCCGGCCCTCAAGTGTCAGCACACCCGAAGGATCCACCGAGCCAAGGTCGCCGGTGCGCAGCCAACCCTCGATGAACGTATCTGCAGTGGCACGGGCGTTGTTGAGGTAGCCGCGGGTGACGGCGGGTCCACGCAGCCAGACTTCGCCTGTGACTCCAGCAGGGCAGGCGGCGCCGCCTTCGTCGGTGATGCGTAGTTCGGTGCCGGTCGGTTCGCCAACCGTACGCAGACGCGTCTGGGCGTCAGCTGATGCGCTCACTGCGCAGGCTTGGTGGGTTGCCTCGGTCATGCCGTAGGCCGGCAACATGACAGCCTCGAACGTCGCCTCCAGGCGCCGCGCGACCTCGGGCGGCAATGGGGCGCTGCAACTGCGCAGGAAGCGCAACCGGCTGCCGACCGCCTCGCCTACGGTTGCGGCGTCCAGCAGAATCTGGTGAATGGTCGGTACCGCGGTGAACCATTTGGCCTCAACGGTATTCAGCTCGTCGAAGAAATGGTGTGCGGAGAACCGGCCCTTCGTGGGCAGCCCGATGCAGCCTGCGGTACTCAACGTCGCCAGCAGTCCGGCCACCAGCCCATGCCCATGGAACATAGGCATCACCGCGACCGTGCTGTCAGCAGGGACGAGTCGGTAGGCGTTGGCCACGTTGGTCATTGCCGCGTTGAGCCCTTCATAGGTCCAGGGCACCATCTTCGGCATCGCGGTTGTGCCTGAGGTGAACATCACCAGGGCGTCCGAGGGCGAGAGTCCCACCAGCGAAGGGTCAACAGTGGCCGCCGGTCTACCATGCACCTCGCATTGCGGACCGGTGGGCCCCGGCGTCGCGACTTCGAGCAGCATGTCGGGGCACCCGTCGGCTGGCTTAGCAGCCTGATCGGTCAGCGCCCCCCGCGCGCCGACACGCTTGAGCCGGGTCTGCTGTTCGTCGCGCGGCAACGCGGGGTCCAGGGGTACTGTCACCAGCCCTGCCCTGGCCGCGCCGAGCAGGCCAACGACGTACTCGACATTATTGGCCGTCCGCAGCCCAACCACATCCCCGCGGCGTAATCCGTTTCCTGACAGCGATATAGCGGTTTGGTCTACAAGGGCGGCCAACATCTCATAGGTGATCCGCGTGCCCGTGGCGATCGCGACCAGCGCGACATTTGAGGCGTGCGTGCGCGCCATGTGTTCGGCGAGGTCACCAAGCGGCCCCCCGGGTGTCGCTGGGGATTCGGGTGCAGTCACGAGGGCCTCCTGATTAGTTCACGACATCGTAGCGGCGCGGCGGACCTGATTGCCGGTATGCCCATCGAATATCGTTTTGCACGTGCCTAATTCAGCCCAATTCTGGTTGCAGGGCGCTACGGGGATTGAGGTTGGTCAGGTGGCCACTTTCACTGCCGGCCGCCGGATCGAGTTCGCAGTCTATGAGCGCCGGCCGTCGCGCGCTTTGTGCCTGGGCCAGCGCCGCGCCGAGGTCGTCGGGGGTCCGCACGTGATAGGCCGCGCCCCCGAAGGCCTCAATGATTCGTTCGTGGCGGGCCTGAGGCGCAAGCACCGTGGGCGCGGGGCCGCTACCTGCGGGATCGATCTCGTCACCACGGTAGACGCCACCGTTATTGAGAACCACAACCGTGATGGGAAGGTCATAGCGGCAGATGGTTTCGATCTCCATTGCGCTGAACCCGAAAGCGCTATCACCCTCGATAGCGATCACCGGCTGACCCGTCTCGACAGCTGCGGCGATCGCGTAGCCCATCCCGATGCCCATCACACCCCAGGTGCCACAGTCGAGCCGGTGACGAGGCACAGCCATTTCGACGACATTGCGGGTGATGTCAAGAGCATTGGCGCCCTCATTGACCACATAAACCTCAGGATGATCCTTGACGAAGTCCCGGATGGGGCGCAGCGCGTTGTAGAACTGCATCGGCCGAGGATCCTCAGCGAGCCGTTTTGCCATCACCGCCGCATTGCGGGCGCGACGGGCGGTAAGTTCGGCCACCCAGTCATCCGGGCAATGCACAGGTTGGCGATCCAACGCTGCGTTCAGCGCCGAAATGACAGAACCGGCATCACCGGCCAACGGCACAGTGGTCGGCTGATTGCTGTCGAACTCGGCGGGTTCGACATCAACGTGAATGAACTTCGCCTCCGCTGACCACTGCGGGGGCTCGCCATGGTTGAGAAGCCAGTTCAACCGCGCACCAACCAATAGCACGACATCAGCACGGGACAAAGCAAGCGAACGAGCTGCGGCCGCACAAAGCCGATGATCGTCGGGAACCAAGCCCTTGGCCATCGACATCGGCACGAAGGGTATGCCGGTCGCCTCGATCAACGAGGTGATCTGTTCCTCGGCCTGCGCGTAGGCCGCACCCTTGCCCAGCACGATCAGTGGACGATGAGCACCGGCAAGTAACTCCAGCGCTTTCATGACAACCTCGTGCGATGGCGATTGGCTCGGCGCCGGATCCACGACCTTCCACAAAGTGCCCGCGCCGTCGGCCGCGCCGATGGTCTCAGCCAAGACCTCGCCCGGAATGTCAAGGTACACCCCGCCGGGACGGCCCGACACCGCGGTGCGGATGGCTCGGGCGACCCCGCGACCGATGTCATCGATCCGATCAATTCGGTAACTCGCTTTAGCCAAAGGCTTAGCGATGGCCAACTGGTCAAGCTCCTCGTAGTCGCCACGCTGTAGGTCGACGATGGCACGTGTACTGGATCCGGCGATATGAACCATGGGAAAGCAGTTCACAGTTGCGTTAGCCAGCGCCACCATGCCGTTGAGGAAGCCGGGGCCCGAAACGGTAAGGCAGATACCCGGTTTACCGGTCAAGAACCCCGCCGCCGCCGCCGCATGACCGGCATCAGACTCGTGCCGGAAGCCGATATAGCGGATGCCCGACGCTTGGGCCAGCCGGGCCAGATCGGTGATGGGAATCCCGACCACTCCGTAAATAGTCGCCACGTCGTTGAGCTTGAGAGCATCAACCATCAGATGGAAACCGTCGGTCAGTGAGCCATCACCGGCACCGACTGAAGTCATGGCTCCGAGTGTGCATCGATCAACGTTTCCAAGCAGGCGAAATCGCCCGATACGCTCCCCCTTTCCTCATGTGAGGAACCCGCAGCGAGAACATTCAATCGGCGACGGGGACTAAACCCCACGCTCGCAGGGCAACCTTCCGTCGTCGACGGCCGTCACCAGCGCCGCGTGGTCGGCCTCAGTTTGGTCGGCATACTTGCGGGCGAAGACGCACAACGCGTCGTCCACGCGTTCTGAGCGGCCCAGGTAGCCGGCAATCATCGAGGCGCCGCTAGTCCGCGCATGACCTTTGGCAAGAAGCTGACCGGCCACACCGGTGTAGTCGACGAGTGCCTCGGGGTCCATTGCATCCAACGGAATGGTGCCCTTCATATTGCGGAACTGCCTAACGTAATACTGCAGCCCGTCCATCGTCGTCCAACCCAACAGCGGGTCACTGACAGTCTGCAAAGCCTGTTGGTACTCGACCACCCGCTGGCCTTGATGTGAATGAAGGGCCGACTCGCCGTGCACATACCGCGCCAGTACGGAGCGGCGGGCTTGCTTGAGTTGCAGGAAAACCACGTCTTCGGGTGAAGAGCCTTCCAGCAGCGCCACATACGCGCGCAAGCCGACGCTGCCGACCCCGACCACCTTGTGTGCGACATCGAGCAGGGTATAGCCGCCCAGCACCCGGCGCCAATGGGTGGACAGGGTCGGAAGATAGTCGTCAAGCGCTTCGGCCAACGCTTGAGCTTCGCGCTCCGGTAGCCGGGTGATCAGCGGCGGCTCCGCGACGATCCTGCGAACGCCGCCGACCTCTCGGGTGAATCGGGGTAGCGCGCGGTCGCTGGTGCGGTTGCGTGCTCGCCTGGCCGACCGCCGCACTTCGTCGGCCAGCGGCCCGGCCGTCTGGCCGGCCAACCGCTCGACGCCCAGCCTCGCGAAGGACCGCGAAAAAAGCGGCTCGTCGGCCAAGCGTCGTAACTCCAGTCGGTAGGCCGAGACGCAGGACCGCACCGCCGAGCCGCACTCGTCCTCGGCGGCGCCGTTACAGCGTCCCGCAACCCAGATGCTGGCCACCAACCGACGCAGGTCCCACTCCCAACTGCCCGGGTGCGCCTCGTCGAAGTCGTTGAGATCGATCACCAGGTCGCGTTCGGGCGATGCGTAGAAGCCGAAGTTGCCAAGGTGCGAGTCACCGCAGATCACCGGAGTAATGCCGGTCGACGGTAGGCGAGCCACATCCTCGGCCATCACCACGGCGGTGCCTCGCAGAAAGCCGTACGGTGAGGCGACCATGCGTCCCACCCGAATCGGGATCAGGCGGTCCACCCGGCCACGGTGATTGTTATTGATGACGTGTATCGGGTCAGGCCGGTCCGGGGGTGGCGTCCAGTCGGCCAGCGATCGCCGGGGTACCCGTTCACGTAGGCACTTACCCAGCGAATACCTCTCTGCGCGGCTAACCGGCCGTTGCCGCAGTGAGTGATAGGCACCGCTGTCGGCCTCGGCCAGCACGGTGTGCCTGGTCGGCTCAAGGCCTGGCGCTGCGCTACTCACCGTGCCAACGCACCTCTCCGCGGGGGCTGCTGTTGTCGGTTCCCATGTTGCGCCGTCGGATGATCTCGCGTTAGCGACTTGAGTGAATCGTGACTGACCGACGCTAACGAGGACTACCGAGCAGTTCATCGACCAGACTGGGGTCATGACGGAAACCGGCGCGACCCTCGTTGCGGTGTACCTCGACTTCGACAACATTGTGATCTCGCGGTACGACCAGGTGAACGGCCGCAACTCCTTCCAGCGAGATAAAGCCAAGGGTTTGGACGAGGACCCGGGCCGGCTCACCCGCGCGACCGTCGATGTCGGGGCAATCATCGACTTTGCGTCATCGTTCGGCACCTTGGTGCTGACTCGCGCCTATGCCGACTGGTCAGCCGAGGTCAATGCCGGATACCGTGGCCAGCTAGTTGGACGCGCGGTCGACCTGGTCCAGCTGTTTCCGGCGGCGGCATATGGCAAGAACGGCGCCGACATCAGGCTGGCGGTCGACACGGTCGAGGACATGTTCCGCTTGCCCGACTTGACTCATGTGGTGATCGTCGCCGGCGACTCCGACTACATCGCGTTGGCCCAGCGGTGCAAGCGGCTCGGCAGGTACGTGGTGGGCATCGGGGTGGCCGGATCGTCGAGCCGCATGCTCGCGGCCGCCTGCGACGAGTTCGTCACCTACGATGCTCTACCCGGCATCCCGGTGTTCGAGCCCACCGCCCCCGACGCCACAGCTGTTCCCGCCGAGAAGCCCGCACCACGGGGACGCTCCGGGCGGACGAAGTCCGCCGAGTCCGAGCCCCCCGAGGACTCCGAGCTGCCGGATCCTCAGGCTGGAGCAACCGGTCTGCTGACCCGCGCACTGCAGATCGGGCTGGAAAAAGACGACGCCGACTGGCTGCACAACTCTGCGGTGAAGGCGCAGATGAAGCGGATGGACCCATCGTTCAGCGAGAAATCCCTGGGGTTCAAGTCCTTCAGCGACTTCTTGCGATCACGCTCTGACGTGGTGGAGCTGGACGAGAGTTCCACGACACGGCTGGTGCGGCTACGAGAAAAGGCGTGAGACTGGAACATCCAGGCCAAGGAACCCATACACATTCACTATCAACGGAAACGAGCGAGGAACGATGACGCCCTCAAACGCACTGCTGCAGGAAATGCTCGACGAGTTCGAGTTGCGCAAGCTCGTTCACAGCTACTGCCGCACCGTCGATCGTGGTGACTTCGCACAACTACGCAGTCTCTATCACGAGGACGCCCTGGACGACCACGGCGCCTTCTCAGTGGGGTCGGCGGATAGCTTCATCAGCAAGCTCACCGCCGCGCGTCCCCACGTACAGTCGATGCAACACAATGTCACCACTGCGAATTTCGCAGTCCGTGGAAACATCGCCGAAGGCGAGATCTACACTATTGCGATTCACACGTTTGGTACAGGCGATCACGAGGTCGACGTCATTGTCGCCGGACGCTATCTCGACAAGTATGAGAAACGTTCGGACACTTGGAAATTCGCGCATCGCAAAATTGTCACCGATTGGGCCCGGGTGAACGATCCGTCTACAGCGGACCTGAGCCACCCGATAACCAGAGACACCCCTAGTGGCAGACCCGACATGAAGGATCCTTCGTACCAATTCTTCTCGCTGCTCACGGGAGGGGCCCAGTGACTGAGTCCGACCGTCTGCCTACTTTCGCCGCGCACAGCATTCAACGCCGACCTCGTCAAGTCGAATGAAAGTGACCCGGCACGCGTAAGCTCAGGGCAAGATTTGGCAGATGCGGTTCGGAAATTTCATGGCTCCCTTCCATCCGGTCGGGCAGAACCCGACACTTGCCATCGAGCGAGACCTTGAGCTGATCGTGGCGATGGACCGCCTCGGCTTCAACGAAGCGTGGATCGGCGAACACCACTCCGCCGGCTTCGAGATCATCGCATCGCCTGAGGTCTTCATCGCCGTCGCCGCCGAGCGCACCAAGCACATCAAGCTCGGTACCGGCGTGAGTTCCCTGCCCTACCACCACCCTTTGATGCTCGCTGATCGCATGGTCCTGCTCGACCATCTCACCCGCGGCCGGGCGATGCTCGGCTGCGGGCCAGGTCAGCTCACGTCGGATGCGCACATGCTGGGGATCCCCGCCGACGAGCAGCGACCGCGAATGGAGCAAAGCCTCGACGCGATCATGCGTCTGCTCGGGGGCGAGACAGTCACCATGCACACCGATGGGTTCACCCTTCGGGACGCGCGCCTGCAGTTGACGCCCTACAGCAGCCCCTGCTTCGACGTCGCGGTAGCGGCGTCGTTCTCCCCGACCGGGCCGCGGGGAGCAGGCAAGCACGGCATCGGCATGCTGTCGATCGCCGCTACCGCGAAGCAGGGTATGGACCTATTGGCCCAACATTGGGCGACCTGGGAGGTGGCGGCACGCGAGCACGGCCACATCGCCGACCGCTCGAAGTGGCGGCTGGTCGGTCCGATGCACCTTGCCGACACCCGCGAGCAAGCCGAGCGCGACATTGAGTACGGCATTGCACAGTTCTCTCGCTACTTCAGCCACATCCTGCCCGCAGGACCCGTTCAGGGAGATACACCGGCTGAGATCATTGCGAACAACCGGGCATCCGGCTTCGCGGTGATCGGCACGCCAGAGGACGCGATAGCCAAGATCGAGGAGCTCGTCGATGCGAGCAACGGCGGCTTCGGCGCGTTCCTTCTCTTCGACCACGACTGGGCTAATCCAGCCGCCAAAACGCACAGCTATGAACTCTTCGCGCAATATGTGATTCCGCATTTCACTGGCCAACTCACGGCCCCGACCGCATCTCGGGATTGGGTGACGGCAAGCGGCACCGAGTTCGTTGACCGTGCGGCGCATGCGATCGGCAAGGCGATCGAGGACCACGCTGCAGAGCGGAAGGCCAAGAAAGCCTCTGGGTAACGAAAACCATTACAGGTCAACGCTTTCATCGGTTCGTCGCACCAGCGGCCGAGTTGCAGTCCTGCGGCAAGCTCACGGGGTCTACGCGGCTAGTTCTCGATGCTTTCTCAGGCCAGGCATATGCTGGCGGCCAAACATTGAAAACATTGAAGAAGACAGATGCACCGGCCCCCATGGCGCGGGCATTGCCGGCCACTGAGGCCACGTCGGTGTCTTTGACAAACCTGACACAAGAAAGACCCCCATCTCTGGGGGTCTTTCTTGTGTCATCTGTGGAGCTGCCGGGAATTGAACCCGGGTCCTACGGCATTCCCTCGAGGCTTCTCCGTGCGCAGTTCGCTTTGTCTCTACTCGGATCTCCTGCTCACGCGAACAAGTTCAGGATGACGATCCCAGTCGCTGTTTGATGTCCCGTTACGTCCCGCGACCGGACGTATCGGTGGGTCCCTCTAGATGATGCCAGGGTCCGGGCCGAGGGCACTCCCGGTCTGACAGACTCACCGTCGCTTATGCAGCGAGGGCGAAATCGCGCTGATTGGAATCGGCGCTTAATTGGTTGCAACGACGCTCACGGTGGTCGATTGCCTGCACCGGCACGCTTCCCTTGATTCGATGCGCGAAGTCGAAACCGTTCAGCCCCTCGCACCCCCGCCGAACCTCGACAGGAAGTCCCATACTACCGGGCCAGCATGCTGGCCGCCATCACGC
>DAOUYK010000189.1 GCA_030666145.1 Mycolicibacterium sp.
ATGCGCCTGTTCCGGTCGCTCTGTGGCCGAACCCGATGCCCCGTTTCCGGAAAACCCGTTACACAACGTATTGCGAGCATCTCAGCCTCCCGACCTGCGGCGTTGTTTCGGGTGGTGCAGGTCGTCTAGTGAAGTACCGCACAAAAGCACCAATCGTGCACACGGATGGGGGCATTTGTGCGCCAGTTAAGCCCGCGCGGCTGGTGCCGAGCACCAACAGCCAGGCGTCAGCAGCCTCTGTCCTAGCGTCAGCGTCATTGCTGGCCGGTTGCTCACGCGGAAGGTTGATCAACCACGCCCGGCGCTCCGGCTCCCCGTAATTAAAGACCACGTTCGTCAGGCCCCAACATCTCAGTCATCCGTCGCCGACGCTCAGCGTCAGTGGCGTCGAGGTAGGCGGTGTCCCGTGCGACCTTGGCTCGACGCTCGAGCACCTCCACCTCACGGCCAGTCAGCAGCACCTCGCCTGTCTCGACTGCCTCGCCGTCATCGACCACGTCCCACCCAGCCCCCTCGTCGTCGTGGGAACGCATGAGCTGGTCAGGATCGTCGCCGCCCCAGTCATGGTCTAACGGGCTGAACCTGTGACTCTTGGTCAAAATACCGCCAAAACAGCAATAATCACCACCGCTACCGCCACCACGCTCCTACTAGCCACCACACCCACCGCAGCAGCCACCCCCAGCCTGAAGGAAATCTGCGGTGGGGATGCCCGGCCACCCGCCGGGTCGCTGATGGCCGCGGTTTGCGAAACCATTACGGTTCGGTTCCTAGCCGTTACCCTCCCCGTAGGCGCTGTTCGAACAGCACTTCGCCAGAGGAACCTATGACGTATTGCAAACAGGTACGACCATGAGCATGCCGGGCTGGTACGCGGACCCGGGTGGCGATGGGCAACGCTACTTCGACGGCGCTGCATGGTTTGAGCACCGGCCCGTGCCAAAAAATGGATACAGCACGGAAGAGCGCTCAGACATTCTCGATCAGGTCTTGGCTTCACAACATGCACGGGTCTTGACCCGCACCCCCACCACTGCGGCCATCATGGTCGGACAGCCGGTGAACCATATTTTTCATCTACTGCTTTCGGTGCTCCTGTGCGGTTTGTGGGCACCGGTCTGGATATTTCTCGCCTCCAGCGAGAAATCCGGAGAGAAGCAGGCCACACTCTCGGTAGACCCAAAGGGGCACGTGCACTGGCGCGGACCGGGCGGCGCGTTGTTCAACCCGCCCGCGGGGTTCAATCAGCCCGTAGCGTCGGGTAAGAACATCAAGTGCTTCAAGTGCGGAAAGAGCCAGGCTGTAGCGACGACGACCACTAATTGGGTATGTAAACACTGCGGCCAAAAGTTGAAAAGTCAAGGGGGAGGGGTTATCTAGCGTGACGACGCCTCCCGACGATGACGGCGCCCCCACCGACTACGCCAGGTCGATATCGCTACCGCCTGGCAGAGGATCCGTGGGCGGGTGCGGGACTGGAATGACCTCGAGCCGGCGCTGATCGGCCGGATCGAGGAGTTGATCTACTTCGTCACGCAACCCGCGTCGTGAGGCAGTGGTAAGCAGTGAGCGTGTCCGACAGCCTGTTCGATGTGCCCGGTTCGGAAGCCAACGGCGGCGGCGATGCGCTGGGCGGTGGGCCGGAGTCGCCACTGGCGGTGCGAATGCGTCCGGCCGCCCTCGATGAAGTCGTCGGTCAGGAGCATCTGCTCAAGCCGAACTCTCCGCTGAGGCGCTTGGTCGAGGGCTCCGGTGCTGCCTCGGTCATTCTGTACGGCCCCCCGGGAATCGGTAAGACGACGCTGGCATCGCTGATCTCGCAGGCCACTGGACGTCGGTTCGAGGCGCTGTCGGCGCTGTCTTCCGGGGTCAAAGAAGTGCGCTCTGTAATCGAGGTGGCGCGCCAGGCGTCGATCCGGGGCGGGCAGACGGTGCTGTTCATCGACGAGGTGCACCGCTTCTCGAAGACGCAACAGGATGCGCTGCTGGCAGCGGTGGAGAACCGGGTGGTGCTACTGGTGGCTGCCACCACCGAAAATCCGTCGTTCGCCGTAGTGGCTCCGCTGCTGAGTCGCTCGCTGATCCTGCAGCTGCAGCCGCTGACATCAGAGGCGATCCGCAGAGTTATTCAGCGGGCCATCGATGACGACCGTGGGCTGGGTGGCCGGGTGCCGGTCACCGATGAAGCGATAGATCTGGTGGTGCAGTTGTCCGCCGGTGACGCGCGCCGGGCGCTGACTGCACTGGAGGTGGCGGCCGAGACGGGTGACGAGGTGACTGTCGGTGTCATCGAGCAATCGCTCGGCAGGGCGGCCGTGCGCTATGACCGGGACGGCGATCAGCACTATGACGTCATCAGCGCGTTCATCAAGTCCATCCGGGGTTCCGACGTCGACGCCGCGCTGCACTATCTGTCCCGCATGTTGGTGGCCGGGGAGGACCCGCGGTTCGTGGCCCGACGGCTGATGATCCTCGCGAGCGAGGACATCGGTATGGCCGATCCTGCTGCGCTGCAGATCGCCGTCGCGGCGGCGCAGACGGTGCAGTTGATCGGCATGCCGGAGGCACAATTGACCTTGGCGCATGCCACGGTCTACCTGGCTACGGCGCCCAAATCCAATGCCGTCACCACTGCACTTGGGGCTGCGATGGCCGACATCAAGGCCGGAAAAGCTGGGCTGGTGCCTGCCAATCTGCGCGACGGACACTATTCGGGCGCATCGAAGCTGGGCAACGCCATCGGTTACCGCTACGCCCATGATGCACCCGATGGAGTTGTCCCACAGCAATACCCGCCTGATGAGTTGGTGGGCGTGGACTACTACCAGCCTACCGGTCGTGGCACCGAGCGCGAGATCTCCACCAGGTTGGAGAAGCTGCGCGCCATCATCCGCCGGTCCCGCTGACCGATCGCCGCCGCTCCAAGAGGAATGAACCACTACACATTTCAACTAATGTGACAGTGCCCTTAGCGGTCGCCAGCGAAAACTGGTGGCCCTATTCATCGATAGCTCCGAGAATCTCACGGATTTCAGTTGGCAGTGTCATCGGGTCGAACGGCTTTGTGATAAAGCCGATTGCGCCTTTTTCAATGGGCGCATCGCGTGCAGAAAAGATGACGACCTTGGCAGCGGGAGTCTGCCGGGGAATTCCGGCATAGAAGCGAACTTTTGGGTCCCCGGTAACGAGGGGATTGTCAGAAAACCGCGAGTCTTGCAAGGCATCCGGGACCACGAGCGGCGCCTCAGCGGCCACCACGTGGCCGCAAAATGAAACATCTCGAGACGTTTCGGGAGCGTCGAGTCCGTAGCGGGACTTGAACCACTGACGGTCGGTATCGACGAATGTGATGAGCGCGATCGGCACCTTCAGGATAGTGGCCGCGAGCTTGGTGAGCGCGTCGAAACGCGACTTCGGGGGGTGTCGAGGATTTCATAACTCCGCAGCACGGCAAGCTACTCGGCCTCATCGGCTCCGATCGCGGGCGGCTTCACCGGGCCTCCTTGCTGGTGGTCTCTGTGGCTTTAGCCGACAGTGTCCCCGATTTTTCATTGGACTGCTCCAAGTTCGCCTGACTCGTGGGTTCTGGACCTCATGCTGCAGTTGCGACTGGAGTTGTGGGGCACTTGGAACCCTATCGGGGTGAGCTTGCCCAGTTTGCGCCGATCACCACCGACGATCCCGTCGCGCGAGCTTCGTTGCAATGCCGCACCTGCGCAGTGGAAGGGACTCCGACAACCCTCACCGCTCGGTCCGTTTGAGCTTCGTGATGGCGCAGCAAGGGGGACCGGTACTGTGGGGCGTCGAGTATTCGCAGGTGGCGACCGATCGAATGGCCGGCGCCAATGACCAGAACGAGGACAGCAGGACGTGCAGACACACGAGATCAGGAAGCGGTTCCTTGATCATTTCGTGAAGGCGGGCCATGCCGAGGTGCCCAGCGCTTCGGTGATCCTCAATGATCCCAACCTGTTGTTCGTCAACGCCGGGATGGTGCAGTTCGTCCCGTTCTTCCTCGGCCAGCGCACGCCGCCCTGGAAGCGCGCGACCAGCATCCAGAAGTGCATCCGCACCCCGGACATCGACGAGGTGGGCATCACCACCCGGCATAACACGTTCTTCCAGATGGCCGGCAACTTCTCGTTCGGTGACTACTTCAAAGCCGAGGCTATCGAGCTGGCATGGACGCTGCTGACCAACCCGGTAGGCCAGGGTGGCTACGGCTTTGATCGTGAGAAGCTTTGGGCCACAGTCTATCTAGAAGACGACGAGGCGGCCCGACTGTGGCAGGACATCGCCGGGATGCCGCCCGATCGGATCCAGCGCCGCAGGATGGCCGACAACTACTGGTCTATGGGCATTCCAGGACCCTGCGGTCCATCTTCGGAAATCTACTACGACCGGGGTCCCGCATACGGCATAGCGGGAGGGCCGGAAGCCAACGAGGACCGTTTCATCGAGATCTGGAACCTCGTGTTCATGCAGAACGAGCGTGGCGAGGGGACATCCAAGGGAGACTTCGAGATCCTTGGTCCGCTGCCGCGTAAGAACATCGACACCGGCATGGGGGTCGAGCGGGTGGCCTGCCTGCTGCAGGGAGTCGACAACGTCTACGAGACCGACCTGCTGCGTCCGGCCATCGAGTTGATGGCCGCGCACGCACCTCGTGGGTATGGGCAGGGCCGTCACGATGACGACGTGCGCTACCGGATCATCGCCGACCACAGCCGGACTGCCGCGATCGTCATCGCTGATGGGGTCAGCCCCGGTAACGAGGGTCGCGGCTATGTATTGCGCCGCTTGTTGCGCCGCATCATCCGCGCTGCGAAATTGCTCGGGGTGGAGCAGCCCATCATGGCTGAGCTGATGGTTACGGTGCGGGACGCTGTGGGCCCGTCCTATCCGGACCTGCTGAGCGATTTTGACCGCATTCAACGCATTGCGGTGGCCGAGGAGACGGCGTTCAACCGCACGCTGACATCTGGTTCCCGGCTGTTCGAGGGCGCGGCGCGCGCGACGAAAGCCTCCGGCACCGACGTGTTGTCCGGCGCCGACGCATTCACGCTGCACGACACGTATGGCTTCCCGATCGAGTTGACCCTCGAAATGGCCGCGGAGGCAGATTTGCGGGTCGATGAGGAAGGTTTCCGCGGCTTGATGTCTGAGCAGCGTCGGCGAGCCAAGGCAGATGCGGCCGCGCGCAAGCAAGCGCACGCCGACCTCTCGGCCTATCGCGGCCTCGTCGATGCCGGCCCGACACAATTCACCGGTTTCGATGAACTAACAACCGAGGCAAAGATTCTCGGCATCTTAGTCGACGGCAAGCGGGTCCCGGTGGTAGCGCATGAACCGACCGTCGCGGAGTCAGGCGTTGAGTTGATTCTCGATCGCACCCCTTTCTACGCTGAATCAGGTGGCCAGATAGCAGACGAGGGCACCATCAACGGGACGGGGGCAGCGGAGACGGCGCGGGCGGCAGTGACCGACGTGCAGAAGGTCGCGAAAACCTTATGGGCGCATCACGTCACCGTGGAGTCTGGTGAGTTTGTTGAGGGAGACACCGTGTTGGCGGACGTCGATTCTCGCTGGCGGCATGGCGCTGCCCAAGGGCATTCTGGGACGCACATGGTGCATGCCGCGTTGCGACAGGTTCTGGGTCCCGACGCCGTTCAGGCAGGTTCACTGAATCGTCCTGGTTACCTGCGATTCGACTTCAACTGGGTGGGTGGGCTCAGCGAGGAACAGCGAACACAGATTGAAGAGGTCACCAACGAAGCGGTCGAGTCCGACTTTGAGGTGCGCAGCTTTATCACCGATCTGGACAGGGCCAAGGCTATGGGCGCGATGGCGCTCTTTGGCGAGGCCTACCCCGACGAAGTTCGGGTGGTAGAGATCGGCGGGCCCTTTTCGCTGGAGTTGTGCGGTGGCACGCATGTCCGCAATTCCGCACAGATCGGCCCGGTGACAATCCTCGGCGAGTCCTCAGTGGGGTCGGGTGTTCGGCGAGTCGAGGCCTATGTCGGGCTGGATTCCTTCCGACACCTGGCCAAGGAACGCGCGCTTATGGCCGGTCTGGCGTCGTCGCTGAAGGTGCCTTCGAGTGAAGTTCCCGCACGGGTGGCCAACCTGGTGGAGCGCTTGCGGGCGGCGGACAAGGAACTCGACCGGTTGCGGATGGCCAACGCGCGCGTGGCCGCAGCTAATGCCGCGGCCGGCGCCGAGGAGGTCGGTAAGGTCCGCGTCGTGGCACAACGGATGGCCGGTGGGATGTCAGCGGGTGACTTGCGCTCGCTAACCGGCGATATCCGCGGCAAGCTCGGGAGCGGGCCGGGCATAGTGGCGCTGGTCGCCACGGGCGAGCCGCGCGTCGGGAAAGGCCGAGGCGAGGACGATTCCGTTTCCTACGTGGTGGCAGTCAATCAATCGGCGCAGGACCTCGGTCTGCGGGCCGACGACCTCGTCAAGCAGGTGGGTGCGGTGCTCAATGGCCGCGGTGGTGGCAAGGCAGACCTAGCGCAGGGATCCGGTAAAGGGGCCGCCGGTATCGACGCGGCACTGGCGGCGATACGTGCCGAGATAGGCCGGAGATAGACCGGGTGGCTCATACCGACCAAGACGGGTGGCAAGACCGCCTACCGGACCACCCGGGCAGCC
>DAOUYK010000169.1 GCA_030666145.1 Mycolicibacterium sp.
TTTCTTTATCCGAGATAGCGGGCAACATCACTGCCATGCCTGCCGTGTTGTGGTTCCGTCGCGATCTGCGACTGTCGGACTTACCAGCCCTGCTGGCCGCCGCCGACATCGACGGTGAAGTACTGGCCTGCTATGTGCTGGACCCACGATTGACGGACTCGGCGGGCGACCGTCGATTGCAGTACCTCTACGACGCACTGCGCCAGTTGCGCGACGCCCTCGACGGACGCCTGGTCGTCACCCAGGGTCACCCGAAGACCCAGGTACCGTTGCTGGCACGGGCAATTGAAGCGACGGCGGTGCATGTGTCGCAGGACTATTCCCCCTTCGGACGGCAGCGCGACCAGCAGGTCGCCGGCGCGCTCGGCGATATCCCTCTGGTCCCGACAGGGTCTCCGTATCTGGTGTCACCGGGCCGGGTCGGCAAGGGCGACGGCACCCCGTACAAGGTATTCACCCCGTTTTTCGAGGCCTGGCGCTCACACGGCTGGCGGCCGCCGGCCGGCTCGGGACCGGATTCGGCATGCTGGATCAATCCGGTCGATGTGCCCGGGCGCCCCGCGCCCGTCGATATCCCCGACGCCGGCATCACACTGGAACTGCCCGCCGGAGAGCAGTCGGCCCGGCGCCAGTGGGAGCAGTTCACCCGCGCTCGACTTGAGAACTACGCCGACGAACGCAACCGCCCGGACCTCAACGGCACCAGCCGGATGTCGGCGCATCTGAAGTTCGGCACCATCCATCCGCGGACCTTGGCAGCGGGCCTCGGGCGGGGGAACGGGGCGCAGGCATACCTCCGGGAATTGGCATTTCGCGATTTCTACGCCGCAGTGCTACACGAGTGGCCGGAAAGTGCTTGGCAGAACTGGAATTCCGCCTTCGACCGTATCCAGATCGACGAGGGAAGTGACGCCGAGCGGTTATTCGTGGCCTGGAAAGCCGGTAGAACGGGCTATCCGATCGTCGACGCCGGTATGCGACAACTGGCCGAGACCGGATTCATGCACAACCGGGTGCGGATGATCGTCGCTTCGTTCCTGGTCAAAGATCTGCATCTGCCCTGGCAGTGGGGCGCTCACTGGTTTCTCGAGCAACTGGTCGACGGCGATATGGCCAGCAACCAGCATGGGTGGCAGTGGGCGGCCGGGTCTGGCACCGACGCCGCGCCGTACTTCCGCGTGTTCAACCCGACCACGCAGGGCTCGAAGTTCGATCCGTCCGGCAACTATGTGCGCCGCTGGGTACGCGAGCTGGCCGACCTGGACCGCACGGTCGACGTGCACAAGCTCGACAGTAACCAGGCGGGCCGCCCCGGCGGCTACCCAAACCCGATCGTCGACCACGCCGAGGAGCGGACGGAATCACTGCGCAGGTACCGGGCGCTGAAGCAATAATCGACGACGGTCATGATCGACGACGGTGACCGGCCATGGCTTCGTCAAGGACCATGGGTGTGGCGACATCGCAACGATCACGAAGTCGATGCCGCCGTCACGCGGCCGTCGGGGGTAGTGAACTGGGCTAATCCTGTGCATCTCGCGGCTCTACGGCCACCCGTAGTAGAGCTGTGTCAGAATAGCGGCAACCAAGCCGCCCGATCATGAGGAGCAGCCGTGGCAAGCACCGAGGTGGAACGGCACACCGGCGTCGACGTCGAGGATGTGCCCTCCGCGGAGTGGGGCTGGTCGAAGGAGAACCCCCGCATCAAGCAGGTCGGTGGATTGCTGGCGGCGGGATTCCTCCTACTGATGATGCACGGCAACCACGTGGGGCACGTTGAGGACTGGTTCCTCATCGGTTTCGCCGCGTTCACCCTTGCCGTGGTGGCGCGCAGCTGGTACGTCGAACGCAACGCCATTACCAGGTAGCTTTCGCCAGCTCGGGCCCGGTACAGCCGGCGAGCCGGACTGGCCGCTTGATGGCGAGGGCCGTGCCGCCGAGAGGAGAGCTGTGCCGCCGAGAGGCGGTACTAGCGGGCGGGCGCCAACGGCAGCGTTGTCTCAAGAGGAGTGAGGTCGCCGGGCAACCCGGCCGCCTCACGAATCTCGACAAACGACTCGATCAACGCATCGGTCGCCTCGTGCGGGTCGGTGAGGGTGCGGTCGTCGGTCAGCACCGAAATCGCCAGCTGATCTACGTAGCTCCACACCGTTATGTTCATCCCGCTACCAGCGACGATCGGCCCGACCGAGTAGATCTCCTCTACCGTCGCACCTTCGATGCACCCCCGTTCCCGTGGCCCCGGGACGTTGGAGATCGTCAGATTCATCACGGTGGCGGATTCGACCCGCCTTGCCTGACTGCGGAAGATGCCCGGCGTGGTGGCGGCCGGAAGATAGGCCAGCCAATTCGGTATCAGAGTCGGCCCGAGCAGGTGGTGGTTTTCCTTGGCGATCGCAGTCGACGTCGCGGTCAGTCGGACCCGCTGGATCGGGTCTTCGATGCGGGCAGGCAATGACGTTGTCATGTAAGTGAATTCGTTGCCCATCAACCGCTCAGGGGAGGTGTTGACACTCACTGGAACGCCTGCGATCAACGGTGAGTCGGCTTTGCCGTCGTAGCGCAGCAAGAGTTGTCGCAGGGCGCCGGCAGCAGTGGCGAGCACGATGTCGTTGAGCGTGACGCCGAGATGCTTGGCTGTCTGCTTGACGTCGGCCAACGCCAGCGGAGCCGTCGCGAAGCGCCGGCCCGGTGTAACGACGTGGTTGATGAACGTCTCCGGCGGATCGAAGTTGCGCGCCAGGTTAGGCTGACTGCCACGCTCCTTGGTCCGCCTATGCACCTTCCCCACACCGGAGGCGGTCTCACCGATCAGTCGGGGCAACCGGCGTACCAGCCGTATGTGATCGCGTCCCGCGGCAATCATCAGGTTCATCGGCGCCCTCGAATCAGCGGCTGCCGCCGCGAGTTGACCACCCACTTCGGGCTGGTTGGACTGCAGCACCATGGCCATCTGATTGGCAGAGGCGACACCATCGGCCAGCACGTGGTGAACCTTCTGGATGATCGCTATGCGGTTGTCCGCCAAGCCCTCCGCGATGTACATCTCCCAGAGTGGGTGACCCCGATCCAGCGGCGTACCGGCGATCTCTCCGATGAGTTGGTCGAGTTCACGGCGTCCGCCCGGAGGCGCGACCTGCGCCCTACGGAGGTGATAGTCGAGATCGATCTCGGCATTCTGTACCCACATCGGATGGTGGAGTCTCAGCGGAATGTCGACCAGCTGATAGCGCAGTGGGGCCAGTGCGTGCAGCCGGGGCCCAGCAATGCTGCGGAACAGGTCGAAGTCGTAGCCTTCGACCTCGGACACGTCGAGCACCCCGATCTTGAGGGTGTGCATGTGAATCTCCGGCGTCTCGCTGTACAGCATCATGGCGTCTACGCCGTTGAGCCGCTTCACTTGCACACCGTTCGTTTCAGCCCGCCGCCCCCTCAGGTGGAGGCTCTGGTTGCGGTATCCATTCCACAGGGTTTGAACCCCCAGATGTGGTCTTCGATCAAACTGACACGCTTCCTTGGCAGCGCGGAGCTCAAGAAATTTAGGTGTGATACAGATCACAAATCAAGTTGACCTCGTTACCTACGGTTGCGTCACCGTAGGTTTTTCCTGGTTACGGTTGCGTACGTCTTTGCTGGAACGCCACACTGCGGTCGACAAAAATCGAGTGGGCAAAAGGACGGCAGACATCTCATGGCAGCAACCCCACAGGCCCAGCACCACTACATAGCCAACGTCCGCGACCTCGAGTTCAACCTGTTCGAAGTACTGCGCCTCGGCGATGTGCTGGACTCCGGCGGCTCCGGCCTCTACGGCGACCTCGACGCCGAGATCGCGTGCACGATGCTCGACGAGGTGCGCAGACTGGCCGAGGGGCCGGTCGCCGAATCGTTCGCCGATGCCGACCGCAATCCACCCGTGTTCGACCCGGTAACACACTCCATCACGGTCTCCGAGGAGATCAAACGCACCGTACAGGCCGTCAAGGACGCCGAGTGGTGGCGCGTCGGCATCGCCGAGGAGATCGGCGGTGTGCCCGCACCTGCAGCGCTGACCTGGGCGATCGGCGAGATGTTGTTCTGCGCCAACCCCGGCGTGGGCTTCTTCCACGCATTGGGGCCCGCAATGGCAAATGCCCTGGCCGTCGAAGGCACTGAAGAGCAGCGCATTTGGGCCGCCAAGGGGTTGGAGCGGGGCTGGGCGGCGACTATGGTGCTGACCGAACCCGACGCAGGATCGGACGTGGGAGCGGGGCTGGCCACAGCGATGGCCCAGCCCGACGGCAGCTGGCACATCGAAGGTGTGAAGCGCTTCATCTCCGGAGGCGACGCCGGTGACACCGCCGAGAACATCTTCCACCTCGTGCTGGCCCGGCCGGAGGGTGCAGGTGCGGGCACCAAGGGGCTGAGCCTGTTCTACGTTCCGATGTACCTTTTCGACCCGACGACATTTGCCTTAGGCGAGCGCAACGGGGTGTTCGCGACAGGTCTGGAACACAAAATGGGCCTCAAAGCCTCCCCCACCTGCGAGCTGACCTTCGGCGCACACGGCCGGCCCGCGGTCGGCTACCTGGTTGGCGATGTCCACAACGGGATCGCCCAGATGTTCACCGTCATCGAGCATGCCCGCATGACTATCGGGGTGAAGTCGGCCGGTACGCTGTCCAGCGCCTACCTCAACGCGCTGGCGTATGCCAAGCAGCGGGTGCAGGGCTCCGACCTCATCCAGATGACTGACAAATCCGCGCCGCGGGTCACGATCCTGCACCACCCCGATGTCCGCCGCAGCCTGATGACTCAGAAGGCATACGCCGAAGGTCTGCGCGCGCTCTACCTATATGCGGCTGCCCACCAGAATGACGATGTGGCACAGCTGGTTTCAGGTGCCGACCCATCAATGGCACACCGCATCGACGACCTGCTACTCCCGATCGTGAAAGGCGTGGGGTCCGAACGGGCCTACGAGGTGCTGACCGAATCACTGCAGACCTTGGGCGGGTCCGGATTCCTCCAGGACTACCCGATCGAGCAATACATCCGGGACGCCAAAATCGATTCGCTCTACGAGGGCACAACGGCAATCCAGTCGATGGACTTCTTCTTCCGCAAGGTCGTGCGCGACCGCGGCCAAGCACTGGCCCACCTTGCTTCCCAGATCGCTGGAACAATCGAATCGTGCGACGGGCGGCTCAAACCGCAGGCGCGCTTGCTGACCACAGCCCTCGAAGACGTCCAGGCGATGTTGGCAACGACTAGCGGCTACCTGATGAACGCCTCGGAGCAACCGGACGAGATCTACAAAGTTGGGCTGGTCTCGGTGCGCCTGCTGCTCGCGGTCGGAGACCTGCTCATCGGTTGGCGACTGCTGGACCAGGCCGTCGTGGCGCAGGTAGGGATGGAGGCCGATCCGGAGGGCGCCGACATCGACTTCTACCAAGGCAAGATCGCGACCGCAGCGTTCTTCGCCGCCAACATGCTGCCCCCGATCAGGGCGGCGCGCGCGATAGTCGAGACGGTGGACACCGATCTGATGGGGTTGCCCGAGGCCGCTTTCTAAGCACCGCGGAAGGCGCCACCTGCGGACTTGTCAGTATCCGAAACTGAGAGGATGCTGCACATCATGACGCGCTGGTTTGCCTTGGAGTCCGCCGATGCAGAGTTCTTCGACTCCGCCCCCCATGTGTTCCGATTCGAAAAGCACTACGCGGCAACGGCCGAACAGGTGTGGGAGTCGCTGCAGTCCGACGAGTCGATGTCGGCGTGGGGCAATGCGTTGAGCTCCCTGGCCTGGACTTCCCCGCGTCCATTCGGGACGAGCACGACTCGCGAGGTGGGCCTGGGCCCGACCAAGGTGCGTGAACGCTTCTTCCAGTGGGATGAAGGCTCGGGATACTCGTTCTACGTCTACGAGGCGAACGTCCCGATGTTCCGTCGGTTCGCCGAGGACTACCGGGTCGAACCCGACGGCAACGGTGCCCGATTTACCTGGCTGGTGGCAATCGAACCCGTTGGTGCCCTGCGGGTACCCTTCAGAGCGCTCGCCCCGGTCTTCAAGGCGGGGTTCGGCCGGATGGCCAACGAGGGGCAGAAGTACTTCGCGGCTCGCTAACCTCGCCACGAACCCGAAGGGGTTCGGCAGTCGCAACTGAGGTAGTTTTTCCAGCGTGCGGCCACTGACAAATCGCCAGATCCTGTTGCGCCGTCGTCCGCGCGGGCTGGTCGAGCCCGAGGACACCGAATTGGTGACGGTGGCCGCTCCTCGACCCCGCCGAAGCCGAAGCCCTGGTCCGCACCACCTACGTCGGCATCGACGCCGCGGCCAGAACGTGGCTGGACGACCAGACCGGCTATCTGCCGCCGGTGCAGCTGGGTGAGGTAATCCGGGCCGCCGGTATCGGCGAGGTCATCGAATCCCGTTGTGATGCCTACTCCGTCGGCGATGTCGTGACGACCCTGACCGGGTTTCAGGAGTACACGATCGTCCACGACGATGTGTTCACCACCCCTTTGCAGGGCCCTGGTTCCCAGGTTGATCAGCGCGCGGTGATGTCGGTGTACGGCCCGACCGGAGCGACCGCATACTTCGGTATGACGGGCATCGGCGACCCGCAACCGGGCGAGACGGTCGTCGTTTCGGCCGCCGCGGGGGCCACCGGTTCGGTGGCAGGCCAGATCGCCAAGATCGCCGGCGCACGCGCGGTGGGCATCGCGGGCGGACCGCGCAAGTGCCGCGCAGTGGTCGAGGACTTCGGGTTCGACGCATGCATCGACTACCGCGGCGACAACCTGCCCGGCGCACTCAAGGAGCACTGCCCACGCGGCGTCGGTGTGTACTTCGACAATGTCGGTGGATCGATCTTGGACGCAGTACTCGGCCGGCTCGCACACAAGGCACGCGTCGTGTTCTGCGGCGTCATCTCCAGCTACCTCACCGGTGAGCATCCCGGGCCCGCCAATTACGTGAACCTGCTCGCCAGATCCGCATCGATGCAGGGATTCAATTCGCTCGAAGAGTGGGGACGCTTCGATGAGGCGTTCGCAGCCCTGCGGCGTTGGGATGAGGAGGGACTACTGGTGCATCGTGAGCACATCTACGAAGGCATCGAGTCGTGCGTCGAGGCCCTCAACGGCCTGTTCACCGGGGCCAACATCGGCAAGACGTTGGTCCGGCTAAGCGGGTCCTGATCACCGATGACCAGCACGGCCAACTGAAAGGTATCCAACAGTATGTCGACGTCATCCGATGCGACAGAACCTCACCTGGCGCGCGAGCACCTGCCCATCCCCGACCCCAAACACGTTGGGCTTACCAGCTACGACGCCAAGGACCCGAAAACCAAGTACCCCCCGATCAAGGAATTGCGCCCACCCGACGGGGCGCCGAACGTGTTGGTCGTGCTGATCGACGACGTCGGCTTCGGCGCGTCGTCGGCCTTCGGTGGGGCGTGTGACACTCCGGCCATCGAAAGACTCGCCGGCGCAG
>DAOUYK010000296.1 GCA_030666145.1 Mycolicibacterium sp.
CCGTCGCCCAAGCGGCCGGCATCGAGGCAGTCACTCCTGTCGACGCCAAGGGGCGGTTCGACGCCACCGTGGCCGACTATGCGGGCCAGCACGTGTTCGACGCCAACCCGCAGATCATCCGTGACCTCAAGAATCGGAGCGGCGCCGCGCAGGCCAACGGCGCAGTGCTGCTGCGCCACGACACCTACGACCACTCCTATCCGCATTGCTGGCGGTGTCGCAATCCCCTGATCTACCGGGCGGTGTCGTCGTGGTTCATCAAGGTTTCGGAGTTCCGCGACCGCATGGTCGAGCTCAACCAAGAGATCAGCTGGTATCCTGAGCACGTCAAGGACGGGCAGTTCGGCAAGTGGCTGCAGGGCGCACGTGACTGGTCCATCTCGCGAAACCGGTACTGGGGTACGCCGATTCCGGTGTGGACCTGTGACGATCCTAGGTATCCACGGATCGACGTCTACGGCAGCCTCGATGAACTGGAACGTGACTTCGGGGTCCGTCCGACGAATCTGCATCGCCCCTTCATCGACGAGTTGACCCGGCCTAACCCGGACGATCCGACCGGCCGGTCGACGATGCGCCGCATCCCCGACGTGCTCGATGTGTGGTTCGACTCGGGGTCGATGCCGTTCGCTCAGGTGCACTACCCGTTCGACAACCAGCAATGGTTCGCGGGAGAGGATGCGCACTTCCCGGGCGACTTCATCGTCGAGTACATCGGACAGACTCGCGGCTGGTTCTACACGCTGCACATCTTGGCGACGGCGCTGTTCGACAAGCCGGCGTTCCGGAGCTGCGTCTCGCACGGGATCGTGCTGGGCAGCGACGGCCAGAAGATGAGCAAGTCACTGCGGAACTATCCCGACGTCACCGAGGTGTTCGACAGGGACGGCTCCGACGCCATGCGCTGGTTTCTGATGGCCTCGCCCATCCTGCGTGGCGGCAACCTCGTGGTCACCGAGCAGGGCATACGCGAGGGTGTCCGGCAGGTGCTGCTACCGCTGTGGAACGCCTACACGTTCCTGGCCCTGTATGCCCCGAAGAAGGGCAACTGGCGCACCGACTCGAACCACGTGCTGGACCGCTACATCCTGGCCAAACTCGCCGCGTTGCGAGATGAATTGACCACGTCATTGGACGTTTGCGACATCTCGGGCGCCTGTGACCAGTTGCGCCAGTTCACTGAGGCGCTGACGAACTGGTATGTGCGCCGCTCGCGTTCGCGGTTCTGGGAAGAGGACGCCGAGGCGATCGACACATTGCACACCGTGCTCGAGGTGACTAGTCGGCTGGCCGCTCCGCTGCTCCCGCTGATCTCGGAGGTGATCTGGCGCGGGATCACCGGTGATCGGTCCGTGCACCTGACGGACTGGCCTGATGCCGAGTCGGTGCCCGCCGAGCCGCAATTGGTCGCCGACATGGACCTGGTACGCGAAGTGGCATCGGCGGGATCCTCACTGCGGAAGGCCAACAAGTTGCGGGTGCGCCTGCCGCTGTTGAAGTTGACTGTCGCCTTGGGCAAGTCAGTTGATCCGCAGCGTCTCGAGCCTTATCGGGACCTGATCGCCGATGAGCTCAATGTGAAGTCTGTTGAGCTCACCGATGAGATCGGTGTACACGGTCGGTTCGAGTTGGCTGTGAATGCCCGCGCCGTCGGTCCGCGGATAGGCAAAGACGTCCAGGCCGCGATCAGGGCAGTCAAGGCCGGCGAGGCTATGCTCAACGCCGACGGTACATTGAGCGCGGGCCCGGCGGTTCTGCTGCCCGAAGAGTTCAGCACCAAGCTGGTCGCGGCCGATCCGGACTGGACAGCCGCGCTTGTTGACGGGGCGGGTCTGGTGGTACTGGACGGCACGCTCACCCCCGAGCTGGAGGCCGAGGGCTGGGCTAAGGACCGCATTCGGGAGCTGCAGGAGTTACGCAAGTCGACCGGTCTGGATGTCTCGGACCGGATCTCGGTGGTGATCTCGGTGCCCGCCGAGCATGAGCCGTGGGCCCGCGCGCACCGTGACTTGATCGCCCGCGAGATTCTGGCCACGAGTTTCGAATTCGGCGAGCCCACCGATGGCACCGCGATCGGCGACGGAGTGCGGGTCGCGCTTGCGAGGGTCTGAGCCCCCGGGTCACCCTTTGGCGACGCGTGCCGCGCGGTCTTCGATGACAACGGTGTCGCCTGGCCGCAGCTGGCGGCCACGGCGGGTATCGACTTCGCCGTTGACGCTGACCTGACCTTCGGCGATGAGCGACTTCGCCTCTGCGCCGCTGTCGATAAGGTTCGCGAGCTTGAGGAACTGGCCTAGGCGGATGGACTCGTCGCGGATCGGCACGTCGAACACGCCTGCAACGCTAGACGCCTACCATTCGCCGTGTGGCCGCGCGATGGGTGCTGCACCTGGATATGGATGCGTTCTTCGCGTCTGTGGAGCAGCTAACCCGGCCCACCCTGCGGGGTCGGCCGGTACTCGTGGGCGGACTGGGTGGGCGCGGCGTGGTGGCGGGCGCCAGTTACGACGCGCGAGTTTTTGGTGCGCGGTCGGCGATGCCGATGCATCAGGCGCGCCGGCTGATCGGTGTGGCGGCGGTCGTGCTGCCGCCGCGCGGTGTCGTGTACGGGCTGGCCAGCCGCCGTGTTTTCGAGACGGTGCGCACGCTGGTGCCGGTGCTCGAACAGTTGTCGTTCGACGAGGTTTTCGGGGAGCCCGCGGAGCTCAACGGTGCCTCGTCAGCTGAGGTGGCGGAATTCTGCGAGTCGCTACGCACCGAGGTTGCCGCCGCGACCGGCCTGGTCGCCTCCATCGGTGCGGGCTCGGGCAAGCAGATCGCCAAGATCGCTTCGGGTTTGGCCAAACCGGACGGAATCACCGTGGTGCCACGCGAGCAAGAGCGGGTTCTGCTAGACGCACTGCCGGTGCGCAGTCTGTGGGGTATCGGACCGGTGGCCGAGGATAAGTTGCACCGGCTCGGGGTAAACACCATCGGTGACTTCGCGGCCCTGTCGGACACCGAGGTTGCCGACATACTCGGGTCGACGGTCGGTCCCGCGCTGCACCAGCTGGCACGCGGAATCGATGATCGGCCGGTCGCTGAAAACGCGCCGGCGAAGCAGATCAGTGCCGAGTCGACGTTCCCGGTGGATTTGACCACTCTCGACCAGCTCCACGAGGCGGCGGTGCCCATCGGCGAGCATGCCCATCGTCGTCTGCTGCGGGATGGTCGGGGGGTCCGCACCGTCACCGTCAAGTTGAAGAAGTCCGACATGAGCACGCTCACGAGGTCGGCAACCCTGCCGTATGCGACCACGGAAGCGGCGATGTTGATTGCGACTGCACGCAGACTTCTTCTGGACCCGGTCGAGATCGGCCCCATTCGCCTTGTCGGAATTAGCTTCTCCGGTTTGTCCGAAGTTCAGCAGGAGTCGCTGTTTCCAGACTTGGAGCTGATGTTGACCGAAGAGGTATCCAGCATCGGCTTGCGGCAGCCATCCGCTGACGCTGGTCGGGCGGCACCGGTATGGCGGGTCGGCGACGATGTCGTGCATACCGGCTACGGGCACGGGTGGGTCCAAGGCGCCGGGCATGGTGTGGTGACGGTGCGCTTCGAAACCCGAAGCACCGGTCGCGGGCCGGCGCGGACGTTTTCCGACGACGACGGCGCCGTGATCCACGCCAACCCGGTGGACAGCCTGGACTGGCCGGATTTCGT
>DAOUYK010000051.1 GCA_030666145.1 Mycolicibacterium sp.
TCAAGGAGAATGGGGAAATTTCAGTTGGATTCTTGATGATTCCGGATTTTTCATTGGCGAGGAGGGGCCCAATGATGTGTCATCCACGGCCATTGAAGATCTCTATAGGATAGACCTGGATAATGATGGACGCATAGGTGCGCCTGACGCGAATCCGGCAGATGATGACGCCGTCGGCGGTGCTGGGGACGTTGGCGGTTCGCAGGACGATGGCGCTTTGGGTGAACTCACCGGCGACGCAACGCCCCTTCCACTGGGTGCCCTGGAATCTGGCCAAACGTTGATGCTCGTGGGGCAAACTTTCCGTCAGGAGTACACCGACTTCATCGAGGGAACCGGAATGACTCCGGCTGGCTCCTCACACTATGCGACTCTTTACCGGGGAGTAATTGAGCAAGGTGACGACAGCCCCAATGCTGAATTTTTGGATTACGTCCGCGAGAACGATCTAGGTGACTACGCCATGGTTGCCCTGAGCCTCAAAGACAATACTCCGGCCGGCGGCTACGGCCAGATGATCAATCCTGACGGGGCCGACTACAACTCGAATGCGGTCTGGGAAGCGTTGGTCGACATCCGAGAGGGCGTGTGGGATGAGCAAATCGACGGTTTTGCCCAGATCATAGCGAGTCGTCCCGATACTCACTTCTTGGTCCGCGTCGGATACGAGGTAAGTATTCCCCTCTTCGCCTACACCGGCGACCAGCACATCGGAGACTGGCTCAGCGAAAAAGCGGCCGCCGGGATTAACGTGATTGAGAATCCTGATGCCGTTCCCGAGCTCGATCCCTCTGCCTTCATCGACGCCTACAATCACATCGTCGACCGCATCGAATCGCAAGCCATTAATGTTGAATTTGGCTACCATCCCGTTCGGGGCATCAACGACACACGCTGGCTGTATCCGGGACCCGAAAACGTCGACTGGGTTGGTTTTTCTGTCTTCAACAACGAAGTCGGGATGGAAGTTAACGGTACCTTTAACGTTCCAGACGAGCGCATCGATCCAAACCTCGCTTTGAGTATGGATTTCGCGCAACTGCAGGGCCACCAAATCGTCATTGCTGAGTCGGCGGCACAGAACCCGGCGGCGAGCGATCCAGACCTGTTCGTCGAATATCTCAACCGCTTGCATGAGGTCGTTGAGCGCTATGATGTGTCTGCACTGAGCTACATTAATTCAGATTGGCCGGCGCACGGATGGGGTCCGGAATGGGGCGACTCGCGGGTCGAGGCCGACCCGACGGTGGAAGCCTTCTTCCTCGAGAACTTTGGTGAAGATACCCGCTATGTCTACGATTCGCGAACGGTGTGGGTGTAGCGAAGGTAATAGTGATGCTCGTTGCCGGTCTGCACTGTGTATGTCGCGGGCAGGGATGGGAGGCTGCGCTTCTCGATCCATGCCGCGACTGCGCCGTACTGGTAATCCTCTAACAGCTAGGAGAACAACCGACCGTGGCATCGACCGCAGACTTCAAGAATGGGCTTGTCCTGCAGATCGACGGTCAGCTCTGGCAGATCGTCGAATTCCAGCACGTCAAGCCTGGCAAGGGGCCGGCCTTCATGCGGACGAAGCTGAAGAATGTGCTGTCCGGAAAGGTCGTCGACAAGACCTATAACGCCGGGGTGAAGGTGGAGACCGCGACGGTGGACCGCCGTGATGCCACCTATCTGTACCAAGACGGGTCCGATTTCGTGTTCATGGACAGCGAGGATTACGAGCAACATCCGTTGTCCGAGTCGCTGGTCGGCCGGGCGGCGGGATTCCTGTTGGGGAGCATGCCGGTGCAGATCGCATTCCACGACGGGACGCCGCTGTACCTCGAGCTGCCGGTGACGGTCGAACTTGAGGTTGCCGCCACCGAACCCGGACTGCAGGGCGACCGGTCCAGTGCGGGCACCAAGCCGGCGACGCTGGAGACCGGTGCTGAGATCCAGGTGCCGTTGTTCATCAACGTCGGTGACAAGCTCAAGGTGGATTCCCGCGACGGCAGCTACCTGGGAAGGGTCAATGCCTGATCGTCGGGGCGACCGGGGCCGTCACCAGGCCCGCAAACGGGCCATTGACCTTCTGTTCGAGGCTGACGCACGCGGGATCGCCGCCATTGAAGTTGCTGAGTCGCGAAATGCCTTGGCGCAGAACCAATCCGAGGATATATCGGAGCTCAATCCGTATACGGTCACGGTAGCCCGCGGGGTGACGGAAAATTCGGCGCATCTTGACGAGTTGATCTCGGCCCATTTGCAGGGCTGGACATTGGACCGACTGCCCGCGGTCGACCGGGCAATCCTGCGCGTCGCGGTGTGGGAACTGCTCCATGCCGAGGACGTGCCTGAACCGGTGGCGGTCGATGAGGCTGTCGAACTGGCCAAGCAGCTCTCCACTGACGACTCGCCAGGGTTCGTCAACGGTGTGCTCGGGCAGATCATGCTGGTAACGCCACAAATCCGGGCAGCGGCGGCTGCGGTGAAGGGCAGCCACGAAGTGCCATGATGCGGCTGTGGCCAACGTGGTGTGCAATTACGAGATGGCCCAGACCCGTGAACCCGGTGCCGCGTTGCGCCCAAAGGATCGGGTCGACGCCTGGCTCGCTGACTTCGAGGCAGCGCTAGGGGTACGCGACATCGGCCAGGTAGCCGCAATGTTCGCCATGGACAGCTTCTGGCGCGACCTGGTCGCGTTCACCTGGAATATCAAAACCGTCGAGGGCCGCGACCAGATCGCTGAGATGCTGACAGCGCGTCTGGCCGACACCGCCCCCTCGGGTTTCCGCACCCGCGAGAACCCCACCGACGACGGTGGCGTCATCTCGGCGTTCATCGAATTCCAGACCGCCGTCGGCCGCGGCGTCGGGCACTTGCGGCTACGTGTTGACGCTGACGGTGAAGAAGCCTGGACGCTGCTGACGGCACTGCGGGAACTGAAGGGCCACGAGGAGCCCACGGGGGCGTCCCGCCCGCTGGGTGCCGTGCACGGCAGCGACGCTGACCCGCGCTCGTGGGCAGAGAAATACGCAGAGGAGCGGGCGGCTTTGGGGCACACCGTGCAGCCCTACGTTCTGGTGGTCGGTGGCGGCCAGGGCGGGATCGCGCTGGGTGCCCGGCTGCGCCAGCTACGTGTGCCCTCGCTCGTGATGGATCGTCATGAGCGAGCCGGTGACCAATGGCGCAAGCGGTACCAGTCGCTGTGTCTGCATGATCCGGTGTGGTACGACCACCTGCCGTATCTGCCTTTTCCTGACAATTGGCCGGTGTTCTCGCCGAAGGACAAGATCGCCGATTGGCTGGAGTTCTACACCCAGGTGATGGAGGTGCCGTACTGGCCGAAGACCACCTGTCTGTCGGCGTCCTACGACAGCGGCCGGTGGACGGTTGAGCTGGAGCGCGCAGGGGAACGGCTGACTGTGCGCCCAACGCATCTAGTGCTGGCCACGGGGATGTCGGGCAAGCCAAACGTGCCTAGCTTGCCCGGGCAGGACGTGTTCACCGGCGATCAGCATCACTCCAGCGCCCATCCCGGGCCGGAGGGCTACGTCGACAAGCACGCTGTGGTGATCGGATCGAACAACTCCGCGCACGATATCTGCAAAGCGCTCTACGAGAGCGGGGTCGACGTCACGATGGTGCAGCGCTCGTCTACCCATGTGGTGAAGTCGGATTCGCTGATGGATCTGGGCTTCGGTGACCTGTACTCGGAGCGTGCGCTGGCCGCTGGTATCACCACAGAGAAGGCCGATCTGACGACGGCGTCAGTGCCGTACCGGATCATGCACGAGTTTCAGATACCGATCTATGATGCTATCCGTCAGCGCGACAGGGACTTCTACGAACGGCTGGCAGCCGCCGGATTCGAGCTGGACTTTGGTGACGACGGCTCCGGCCTGGCCATGAAGTACCTGCGTCGCGGTTCGGGCTACTACATCGACGTTGGCGCGTCCGATCTGGTAGCCGAAGGCAAGATCAAGCTTGCGCATGGGCAGGTCGATCACCTGACCGAAGGTTCGGTGGTCTTGGCCGACGGCACCGAGCTGCCGGCCGACCTGGTGGTTTATGCGACCGGATTCACCTCGATGAACAGCTGGGCGGCCGACCTGATTGGCCAGGACGTCGCCGACAAGGTCGGCAAAGTGTGGGGTTTGGGCAGCGATACCACCAAGGACCCCGGCCCCTGGGAGGGCGAGCAGCGCAACATGTGGAAGCCCACCCAACAGGAGAATCTGTGGTTCCACGGTGGCAACCTGGAACAGTCGCGGCACTACTCGCTGTGCTTGGCGCTGCAGCTCAAGGCCCGCTACGAAGGCATCTCTACACCCGTTTACCGGCTGCAAGCAGTGCATCACCTGAGCTGATACTCATCTGTTGCGGGTAGAGGTGCTGGACACCTGCGTCGCGGAGCAGACCCAATCGCTCTGTTACAGGTCCAGCGCCGCATAGGTTCGGCGAACGAACTTCGGTTGTGCGCTTTGCAGTTTCGCCAATGAGCTGTTGCCGGCGACGGCCGTGGCAGCATCGAGGGTCAAGTTGGGGAAATTCTGGATGAGATAGATCAGGATGACGTCTGCCGAGGGATCGGCCTGCCACCAGGTGCCGTAGGCGCCCGGCCAGGAGAAGGCTCCGGGTCCGCCTGGACCAAAGAGTTGGCGCGACTTTGCGGGGTCCGTTACGACGGAAAGGTTGAGCCCGAAGCCACGACCGACCCAGAACGGCGCTCCCAAGAAATCGTGTCGCTTCTGCTCATCGGTGAGTCGGTCGGAGCGCATCAACGTAACCGACTGTTCGGACAGTACCCGGACGCCACCGAGTGTCCCGCCGGCAAGCAGCATGCGGGCGAAACGCAGGTAGTCGTCGACGGTGGACCAGAGTCCGGCGCCACCGGCGCAGAACGGCGGGTCGACGACGGGTGCGGGTCCCATCGCATCGTCACGTAGCTTGCTGTCGCCGTCGAGCTGATACATCGTGGCGGCCCGACGTCGGCCGGCGGTCCCGACATTGAACCCGGTGTCCGACATCCCCAGCGGCGCCAAGATCCGTTCGTTGAGCACCTCGCTCAACGGCTTGCCCTCGATTCGTGACAACGCGATACCCAGGACGTCGGTGGCGTGGCTGTAGGTGAGTCGCTCGCCTGGCTGGTGAACCAGGGGGAGAGTGGCGAGGTCGGCAAGCCATTGGTCCTGATCCTGCCGCTTGGGCAGCTTGCGGTATGCGTCCGAGAGCGGTCCGCGCACCGAAAACATATAGGCCAACCCGCTGCGGTGTGTCATCAGATCCTCGACCGTGATGAGTCGCAGAGCGGGCACGGTGCGATCCAGGCGGCCGCCAGGTTTCTCCAGCACACGCATGTCCGCGAGCTCAGGCAGCCAGGTCGCGACAGGGTCGGTCAGGGTGAGCTTGCCTTCCTCGATCAGTGACATCGCTGCGGCTACGGTGACCGGTTTGGTCATCGAGGCGATACGGAAGATCGTGTCGCGCTGCATCGGCAGCCCTGCGCCGACATCCCGGTAGCCCAGTTCGTTGACCTGCAGCACCTCACCTGATTGCCAAACCAGTGTGACTGCCCCGGCCAGCAGGCCCGCGTCGATCGCCTCGACGATTGAGGCCTTGTTACGGTCGAAGTTCATCGCGCCAGATTAGGGCAGCCGACAAGCCCGCTGGATTTCGAGTATCCCCACCCCGCAAAGTTTGTGGCCATCTCGATCAGCCGTGGCGCAGGTGCTAGGCTGCCCGCAGTTTCGACATTCTTCAACGATCCACCGACCATTGCGGCGACACACAAGGGTCGAGGCAAACCACGTCATCGCCGTAGCTGACCCCAGAGCCGACGACTCACCCGGGATGTCGAGTGGACACCGACCGGCCACGTGCAACGTGCCCGCCTGTGTGCGACAACCCGGGTTTTCGGTCAGTCCAAAATAATTTGGTCGGCTGTCAATTCATCAGTGCGGATGCGGACTCCAAGATCCGTTCCGTCCGCACGCACGAACCAGACGGCCGGCCCCTGCTGTTGGAGCTGTATGGAAGTGGGCGAAAGGTTCAAGCCCCTCAGATCCAGCCGATCCTCGGCGCCGAATCCGATGATCTCGTCTGGCGCCGCAATCGTGGAGTCGGAAATCGATTCCAGAACGAAGCGATCCGCTCCATCGGACCCCACCAGCAGATCAGCCCCGCCAGCACCGATCAGGGAGTCGTTACCCTCCAGGGCTTCCAGACGGTCGTCAGCAGCCGTGCCAACGAGCACGTCGTCTCCCAGGGTCCCCAGCATGGGGAGGGGCGCTTTCTCGGATGAGTAGGGCTGGGTGATACCGGTGGGGATCGGCCGGGCGGAATTGCCGTCGTTACCGGCGAAGAGGGGCAGACGCAACACATCTGCCTCGCGGCGGGCGAAGCCATCGACCTGCTCACCGCTGGGCGCTGTTTCCTGCCACGGAAGGTGGATCTGGTCCGCATGCAGACTCCAGCCGGGCGCGAAGCCTTCCTCGGCATTCCGGAAGCTGAGATCTTCCCTGTTGGCGCGCCGCAGCCTCAGATCCAGGTCACTTCCTTGATCTGGCAGGGTCATGTAGTCGGAACTGACCAGGTGGAGGGTGTTGCTGATGCGGCCGTAGTGGATCTGCAGTTGCAGCTGGGGGATCAGCAAGGGATGGCCATCGGGGCCGGTACCGCTACCGTTGCCGTAGGCGAGGTGACTCTTGTGGTTTGCACTGTCGAGTTGCTCCCCATCCCAGAACTCCGGGAAGATCACGACGGCCTGCAGCGGCAGGTCACGCCACTCGTCGCCCAGGGGGATGTGGTCATAGGAGGCGGACTCGCCGATGTAGTTCCAGAACACCTGTGCTCTGGATTGCCGCTCCATCGGCATGGCTGAACCGGCGATCATCTTCAGGCCGGTGGGCATGTTGACCAGGTCGTTCGGTTCATTTGGCCGCAGAACGCTGTAATACGCGATTGAGGTCGGCAGGGGATCTACATAACGCCAGTCACCCCCGAGGCCGTCGCTTCCCTCATCAATCAGGCTCGGGGCCCAGTAAGTGGAGATGTTGTTCGCTGGGATCGCCGCGGTACCTGTGGCTTCCATGAGCGACGCCACGGTCGAGTGGGCGTCGGTGGTGGGATTGGCGAAGAAGTCGTGGGCGTGATTGAAGTTACTGTTGCCTGGAGCCACGATCGGATCGGCCGTGGCGCGATGGCTGAAGGCGATGGTGGAGCGGAATTCACCTTGGTTGAAGCCGGTGAGCTCGTAGGCACTGACAGTGGGCGGCGTGACCGGCGGCATGACTACCGCTGTTCCGATGATTCCGTCTTTGTTGAGGTCGACGGCGAAGAGGGTTTCGGCGGCGGGCAGGGTGGTGGTGTCGTATTTTTGTTCGCCGGTGAACTTGCCGGTGTTGTCGAGAACCCAGCCGTACTGGCCGTAACTACTGGTGTCCAGGACGCGCAATTGGCCGGTGGTGTCGAGGGCCGCTGAGATCAGTGTGGCCCCGCCGCGGGTCAACGGCACCTGGCCGCTCCAGTAGGAGTCGGCCCGGGTGATCTCCACCGCCGGGGTGCTCGCGGTCTGAACGTAGGCGATGCCGGTGGCCGGGTCTTCCAGCAGCGACACCGACCCGTTGGTCTTGACCACCTGCAGCGCCGAGGTGCCCGGGGTGGTGATGGTGGGCGCCAAATGCGAGATCGGTTTGATGGTGAACTTAGCTGGGCCGATCGCGGTGGCGCCGCCCTCGCTGTACAGGCCCCAGTGGTCGTCGCCGCCCTTCCAGGCCTCGTCGGTGAAGTTGAAGTAGAACATTCCGTCGAAGCGCGCGGTGGGTCCGTAGACGTACTGGGTGACCGACTCGTAGTATTGCTCCATGTTGGCCGCATTGGTGACTGCCGGACTGTAACCGGTGCTTTGCCAACCGGTTTCGCCGAGGATGATCGGTGTGGAGGCCAGGCCCAGTGAGGACATTCTGTCCGAGAGCATCGCCTCGTAGGATTTCAGCGAGTTTAGCTGTGCGGCCGGAGTCCAGGCTGGGTTGTTGCGGTTGTCGAAGAACCCGGCGTAGCTGTGCACGCTGACGTAGTCGAGCTTCTTCAGTAACTCGGCGAGGTTCTGGTTCCACTGGCTGGCGCCGGGCAGGAATGTCTCGCCGGCGAAGTCGTAGGTTACTGGCAGGGTGGACTTGCTCTTGAAGTAGGCGACCTGGTCGATTACCTGAGGCACGGTCAGCGTTGCGGTGGTGTTCCAGTCCACCAGTTGTTCGTTGCCCAGGCTGACCCCGACGATCTTGTCGGCGTAGGGGTTGATGATGGCGAGGGCGGAGTCGATCTGGGCTCGGGCGTCGGCGTTGTTGGTGATGTAGATGCCGGGCTGGACTTTGATCGGCAGGTTCAGGCGGGTGATCGCCTCCAGGATGCGCCCGGTGTAGCCGTCGGTACCCCAGGTGCGGATGGTGTTGAACCCCAGTGCGCTGACCTGTTGCAGCGCACTTTCCAGTCGGGTCTGATCGCCCAGTGCCCCCAACGATGCGACGGAGAAGCCGATTCCGCGCTCGGTCGACCAGAACGCGCGGTCGGCCGCAGTCAGGTTAGCGCTGTCGGTGGGAGCGGTCGTGCTGTTGACCGCTGCAGCCGCGACCGCCGCCGCCGGGGCTATCGCCAACGTCGAGAGGTTCGGGGACAGCGTCTGTCCGGTCGGCACCGGGGCAGCGGCGGTCTTGGTCTGCTGGTCACCGCGCGCCGAGCGGAACATCGCGGCCAGCGCAGCCCACACCACCGGAGACTCCGCCGGAGTTCCCGAGCCCGAACCCAGCAGCGAAGCCGCCACCGAACTCAACACCGCGGTGACTGTAGCGACCCCAGGCGCCGCCGGAGCGAGCAGCGCCAGCTCAGCGGTGGGGGAACCCGACTTCGGTTGCAGCTCAGTAAGGTCAGGTTTCACACGGGACGCTGCGGGTGTCGACTCGGTTCGCGCCGCAGTGGCACTTGCCGTCGCTGCGGCAGAGAGTTCAGCGATGATCGGGGCGACGGGCGGTGATTGCACCGCGAGCAGGCGTTGTTCGGCGGGTTCAGCGGTGGTCGGCGACACTGTTGAGCCCGGGGTGGAATCGTTGCGTCGGGCCGGTAAAGGCAGTCGGAGCTTGGGCACACGCGGGACTGCGCGCTCCGAACCCGGGCCGAGCTCGAGCGTCGACGTCTTCGCTGACCCCGGCGTTTGCGTGCTGTTCTGAGTCGTCGAATCGGAGTTTGAATCGTCGGCATCTGAGTTCTGGGCATCGGCAGCCCGGGTGTGGGAGGACTCTCCTGAGGGCTGAGTCGTCGAATCGGAGTTTGAATCGTCAGCATCTGAGTTCTGGGCATCGGCAGCCCGGGTGTGGGAGGACTCTCCTGAGGGCTGAGTCGTTGAATCGGAGTTGGAATCGTCAGCATTGGCGACGGCCGGAGCGGCGGCAATCGTCAACCCCAGACCCAGCGCGAACACCGATGCACCGATCCGTCCACGCGTGATCAAGGCCATTTCCCTAATTGTCCCCACTGTGGGCAACATAGCGGATGTGTCCGGGTATGTCCACGCATGTGGCCAGTTTTCGGGTTCGCTATCCTCATCGCGTGTCCGTACCTGCCGGATGGGCCGGGGTGTCTCGCGAGGATCGACGCGCCCGCCGACGCGCGTCGATCGTTCGCGCCGCCTTTGACCTTTTCGGCGACGGAGGTGAAGCCGCAGTCACGGTCCGTTCAGTGAGCCGCACGACCGGCCTGCACCACCGTTATTTCCGCGAAAGCTTCGCCAACACAGACGAACTGCTCGGTGCGGTATACGACGAGGTGTACACGCAGTTGCGCACGATACTGACCGCCGCGACGGCGGGCGTGCCCGGCGACCAGGCCCGTTTACGGGCCGGGATCGGGGCGGTCCTCGACTTCAGCTCGGCCGACGCGCGCCGCGGTCAGATCCTGTTCACCGCCGCACCGACCAACCCCGTCTTGGTGGCGCGTCGCGCGCACGCCCAGCAAGAGCTGCGCGAGTACATTTTTCGGGTTCGCGATAGGGTCGGCCCCAAGCACCCGGATCAGGTGACGGCCAAGGTCGCCGCCGCGATCTATGCTGGAGCGACTGCCGAACTCAACCAGCAGTGGCTAGCGGGCTCTCTGGGCAACGACCTTGAGGCCGTGGTCGAGCGGGCGGTACGTCTGCTCGCGCCGGGATAATTCACCCCCCCACCGACACCCCGGCGGACCACAACCACCTGGTCATCGTCAAAGTTATTGTTGATATTGGGTGGCGCCACCGGTTTGGGTGGTGTGGTGGTGAATGGTGCTGGCGTAGCGCGTTTCACGCCGCTGCTGTGGCCGTGATCTCGCCCCAGATCGTGAAGCTGTCGGCCATTTGTTCTCTGCGTTCGGCTGCGCTCAGTAGGTGACGGCGGTGCACGAAATGTTGTCGGATGTGTCACTACCGATCTCGCCGAACCCCCGCAGCTGGGCCAGCTCCTCGTCGGAAAACACTCGGGTAGCCACCGACCATCACCTCACCCCAACCGCGCCCGCCACGGACATCGGGGCCATGGCCTCCTCAGAAGACCTGTCTACCCAGATCCTTAACAACCCCGACCTGTCCCAGAAGCTAATGGCGGAATTGGTTCCGATCATCTACAAGGGCCTGAAGACGACGGCGTAGATGGGTATCCGACAGCCCACTCAGGCGAAGCCGGGGTCGGTTTGCACGTGCTTTGGTTCATGACACCAGCGCATACGTTGTCTGCCCACGTGTTCGGTGCTGTTACTACCCCCGCTAGGACTGCGAAAATCAGGCCAGTGACGGCTGTGAATCGTTTTATCTTGTTGCCTCTCAAACTATTTGACGTTGAAATCCGCCCTGCGGGTTACCCGAGGACTGTTGTTGGGACAGGTAGCTGCAGCGCACTGTCGGGTCGTTGGCGAACGCCCCGGCGGCCGAGATTGCGGCGTTTAGCGCTGTGGCCGGGGTGTCTGCAGCGGCACCGTACGGGCGGTTGAGTGGCTGGTTGATATCCCATGCGACGGCCACGCAGTTGGGGCCCGATGCCAGGATGCGGCAGTTGTTAGCGTTCTGCAGCGCGGCGCACTGTCGAAGTGCCGTCGTCTCGGCGGCCTGCTGGTTGATGTTCGTGTTCCAATCCAGGGACGCCCGTGATGGCGAATTCGCCACAGCAATCCAGTCGTCGGCCGCGCGGGCCGATGCTGCGGGGTCAGGTGCCACCGCCGATGCGGCCATCGCCGTCACGATGCCGAATGCGGCAACAGTACGAACCAGCACTGCACGCTCCCCGCAATCGGCTTCTCGCGCAGCGAACCCGGATGAGCGTCCACTGCTTGTTACAGGCCATGCTGACATCACCCACCGACAGAAATTCGATCGTCGGTGTTGGGCACTAGGATTTGTACGGCTAAGAGGACGACAACGCGGCCATGGCCGCCATCCGGGACGGCATCAACGACGTGACGACCTAAACTCACTCACGCCACGTCTTCAAGAGAAACGCTCTGTACGGCTCTCTAAGCGATTGGGAGACCCCCTCTGGTACCGCCCTACCCGGGGATTCAGTTCGATAAGCTAACTAACTCTCTGAACTGCAGCGATACGATTCGAGGACCCAAACCGTCAAGCCTCTGACTTGGGGTTATACAACCAACCCGGCAGGGCACTGCCGGTTAACAGCACAACAAGGTTGTGCTGGTCGCCGAATCGTCACCAGACCGATGAATCGGTCTGTTAACCAACGATGACCCCATCGTTGGGTGGTCCGTGCCGAGGCCGCCCGCTGCTTTACGGACAGGACGCCAGTCCGCGCTCGTACGCAATGTGCAATTCCGACATGATCATCAAAGGTCAGGATGTCGACAACATCTACCTCGGTGACACCTTGGTCGACGACGGCTTCCAGACACGGCGTTTCGATTTCCTGCTGTCCAATCCGCCGTTCGGGGTGGACTGGAAGACTCAACAAAAGGCGGTCAACGACGAGCATGAGCAGCGGGGGTTCGCGGGACGGTTCGGTCCGGGCCTCCCTCGGGTGTCGGACGGGGCGCTGTTGTTCCTGCTGCACCTGATCTCCAAGATGCGGCCTGTGAAGAACGGCGAGGGCGGCAGCCGCCTGGCCATCGTCCTCAACGGTTCACCCCTGTTCACCGGCGGAGCCGGGTCGGGTGAGTCGAATATCCGGCAGTGGATCATCGAGAATGACCTGTTGGATGCGATCATCGCGCTGCCGACGGATATGTTCTACAACACCGGCATCAGTACTTACATCTGGGTTTTGGACAACAACAAGCCCGCCCAACGCAAGGGCAAGGTGCAGCTGATCAACGGCGTAGAGATGTTCGGCAAGATGCGCAAGTCACTGGGAGATAAGCGTAAGGAGCTGCGGTCCAAGGACATTGAGAAACTCTGCCAGCTATACGACAGCTACCGAACCGAGACCGGCACCGACGAACACCCCGCGCTGATCCGCGGCTGTTGAGATATCGACGGATTTTCAAACCGCGCACCAACGCGCGCACGCTGTGTTGTTTTTCTGCCATTATGATCAGAACCGCCTTTGATGATACGGCCCTAAGCTCACCCAACAACGACCCTTTGGTCAATAGCCCCAAAGATTGACTCTCCGTTGTCGTCAATCATTTCGAAGCGGATCGTGTCGCCAGGTTCCATAAAGCGTGTTGTAGGCGTGCCGTTAGCGATAGTTTCGATCGTGCGTTTTTCGGCCAGACAAGACGATCCCACCTCTTGATAGTTAGTGTTTGAAACAGTGCCGGACCCGATGATTGTCCCAGCACGCAACTCTCGAGTTTTTGCAGCATGAGCAATCAAATCAGCAAAGTCGAAATTCAGATCTTTGCCTGCCGGGACATTACCGAATTGCACGTTATTGTAGGTTGTGGTGAGCGGGAGGTTAATTTTTGTGCCATCCCAAGCATCTCCCAAAGCGTCAGGGGTTACGCAAACCGGTGAAAATGCACTTGCTGGTTTGGATTGAAAAAAACCAAACCCTTTGACCAGTTCTGGCTTCATGATTATCCGCAAGGAAACGTCATTGCACAGCATCACCAGTTTGATATGGCTTCCCGCGTCTTCAACAGCACAACCCATCGGCACATCATCGGTGATTACAGCAATCTCACCCTCGAAATCCAGACCCCAGCCGATATCCTTGATCGGAATGTCTTCAGTCGGTGCCAGAAAATGATCGCCGCCGCCCTGGTACATCAGTGGATCGGTTTCCGCGCTAGGGGGAATTTCTGCCCCTCGCGCTTTGCGCACAAGGCGCATGTGGCTAAGATATGCGCTGCCGTCCGCCCATTGGTAGGCGCGCGGCAAAGGGCTGGCCAACAGGTCAGGGTCATAGGCCTGGGTATTACCACAGCCTGCGTCGACTTCTGCTGCCAGCTTTGCCAAATCGGATGCAGAATTTTCCCAATTTTCGAGAGCTTGTTGCAGGCTGCGTGCTACAGATGTGGCTGGTGCCATTCGCATGAGGTCGCTAGAGACAACCATCAGGGTGCCATCGCGTCCACCAGATTTAAGTGAGGCCAGTTTCATTTTGGTTTTGCTCCTCTGTGTCAAAATAATGAGATAACGCATCAAGCAGATTGTCTGGGCTTTGCGAAACAGCACCAATATAACGGTCGGGTCGGATCCAGACGGCATGCGCCTTTAAATCATTCAATGCACGTACGAGGCTTGGATGCAGGCTTGAGTCAATCCAACGGGAACCGGACGGCAGCTTCAGAGGCTCGATAGCGCTTAGGATTGCATGATTATAACCGATAATTTCGTCAAAGTGACGTTGACCGTTACCCAGATCAAACTGCCCAAACGGGCGACCAATTTCGTCACTTTTGCTATCGTCGGAAATGGGGCTTGGCCCAAGTTTGGGGTTGATCGACCGCAACTGTGTTGTGCCTGCAGTTTGAGGATCTGCCAATTTGAGTGCTGAATCGCGATCAAGGGCATTGATCAGCCCACCCAAACGCATTGCCGTTTCCACATAGGCGCGCGCATGAGGCGCCCGTTCGGCCTGATAGGTGTCAAGCAAGCGATCGTCGGCCCCTTTGAGGCAAGCCACTAATTTCCAAGCCAGATTTGCTGCATCACGGATGCCGGTACACATGCCTTGCCCCATAAAGGGCGGTGTTAGATGCGCCGCATCGCCCGCAATGAGCATACAGCCCTTGCGCCACTGTTTGGCGACTTGCGACCGGAACGTATAAACAGCGCAGCGTTCTAAATCTGCGTCTTTCGGAGTGATCCAACGGGACAAAAGCTGCCAGACCCGCGCAGGGTCTCTTATATCAGCATCGTTTTCGCCGTCTTTGACGGTGATTTCCCACCGTCTCCTATTGCCAGGACTACGGCAATAGGTCATCGGACGATCTGGATTGCAAAATTGAACAGAATGATCGCCCAGATCCGGCCGCGGTCGCTTGAGTAAGAGGTCAACCACCAGCCAACGCTCTTCAAAACCCAAATCATCCATACCACCGCCAATTTCTTGTAGAGTCAGAGAGTTTGCACCGTCACATCCCACCAAATAACGGGCGCCATAGGACTTGGCCTTTCCATCCTTAGACGTACCAGTCAGAGTGACGCCCCCGTCAGTCTGCATCAGCGATGTCACATCAAAACCGGTCCGGATTTCGGCACTGGCCGCGGACGCCAGTTTATCGCGCAGCAATTTTTCCAAATCAGGCTGATGCAAACGATAGCTGGCATTCCAGCCATGTTTTGTAATCTCTTGCGGGCGTGGCCAATCAAGCAATAGTGTGTCGTCATCATCAACAAATTTCATGCCTGGGTTGACGTGAATCTTTTGCACCAGCTCATCCGCAATACCCAAGGTTTGAAGCACGCGCATCACCTCATCGTCGAAATGCACAGCGCGGGGCAGGTGATACATTAACTCTTCACGGTCGATCACTAGAACAGACACTCCCTGCGCCGCCAGCAAATTGCCAAGCGTCGCCCCAGTGGGCCCATAGCCCAAGATGGCTACGTCATAGATCATTTAGGCCTCCCGAATGCTGCCTATAAAGCCATGGGCAATCAATCATATGAGGCGCACGAACGCCGTCCGCTGCAATCTGCAAGCGTTTATCCCGAAACGCCTTCTGATCTGCTTCTGGCAGGTAAGGGCGATCGTGACCCCAAAAACTAGGGCCGACATTGGTTTCATGTGGCTCCCAAGTGTTGGGATCAATCACACGTCCACCCCAACCACTTTCAACAAAAAAACCAGAAGGCGTATGCGCGTAAAAGCTAGTCATGTAATCATTGGTGTGCCGCCCCAGCGTATAGGCGATCTCGGCCATGCCAGTTTGCGCCAGATCATAGCCTTGGCCCACATCATCGAGGTTATCGAACTCAACCATAAAATGGTGAAAGCCACTCTGGCCCGATCCTACAATGGCAAAGCTATGATGCCTTCCATTGACGTGGAAAAAGTAGAGAGGCACCGGTTTTAGGCCAAAATCGCTCAGGTGAAAACCCAAGACATCGCAGTAAAAGGGAACGAGGGCCGCGACATCTGCCGTGTGCAACACCGCATGGCCCATACCATAGGGGCCCGTTTTGAATCCGCTGATGGGGCGGCCGGGCACAAATGGGTCGTTGACTTTCACCGGGTTCCACACCAGCTCGACTCGATAGCCAGCCGGGTCCGTGCACCAGATCATGTCCGATACATAGCGCCGATCGCACAGAGCTCGGTCTGCCAGCGTAACCACATGGCCAGCTGCTTCAAGTCGGCCTGCCAAAGCATCCAGATCAGACTTTTGACCCACTTCCCATCCAATGTAGGCCAATGTGTCCCCTGGCTCATCGGAAACAATCAGTCGCTGCGCCTGGTCATCCATGCGAAACGCTGCGTTCTGACCGCCGCGATCCAAAATCTGCATACCCAAAATGGAACCTGCAAATTG
>DAOUYK010000003.1 GCA_030666145.1 Mycolicibacterium sp.
CCGGTGGGTATGGCCGGCCGTGCCGCGCTGGGTTTCGGCAAACGCCTGACCGGGAAATCCAAGGATGAGGTCAGCGCCGAGCTGATGGACAGGGCCGCTCAACAGCTGTTCAGCGTGCTTGGCGAGCTCAAGGGCGGCGCGATGAAAGTAGGCCAGGCTCTCTCGGTGATGGAGGCCGCGATCCCCGAGCAGTACGGCAAGCCCTACCGCGAGGCGCTGACCAAACTGCAGCGTGAGGCCCCTCCACTGCCCGCGGCCAAGGTGCACAGGGTGCTCGACACGCAGTTGGGCACTGCATGGCGGGAGCGATTCCAGTCGTTCGACGACACCTCGATCGCATCGGCCAGCATCGGCCAGGTCCACAAGGCAGTCTGGGCCGACGGTCGCCAGGTCGCGGTCAAGATCCAGTACCCCGGCGTCGACGAGGCGCTGCGCGCCGATCTCAAGACCATGCAGCGGATGGTCGGTGTGCTCAAGCAGCTCTCTCCCGGCGCTGACGTACAGGGGGTCGTGGATGAGCTGATCGAGCGTACCGAGATGGAACTCGACTACCGGCTCGAAGCCGACAACCAGCGCGCCTTCGCCAAGGCCTACCGGGGTAACCCGAAGTTCGTCGTGCCACGCGTGGTCGCCAGCTCCCCCAAGGTCGTCGTCCAGGAGTGGATCGACGGCATTCCGCTGTCACACATCATCAGCGAAGGTACTCAGGAGCACCGCAACCTGATGGCGTCCCGGCTGTTCGAGTTCTCGAACGACGCGCCGCGACGGCTGGAGATGGTGCACGGCGACGCCCATCCCGGCAATTTCATGCTGATGCCCGGAGACCGAATGGGTGTCATCGACTTTGGAGCGGTAGCGCCGATGCCCGGGGGCTGGCCAGTGGAACTAGGCCAGATCCTGCGCTATGCGGTGGACAAGAACTACGCCGAGCTGCTTCCAGCCATGCAGACGATGGGATTCATCCAACAGGGCCGCCAGGTATCCACCCACGAGATCGACGACATGCTCAAGCAGTACGTCGACCCTCTGCAGGTGCCGGTGTTCCACTACACCCGCAAGTGGCTGCAGCGGATGACGACCGTGGAACTCGACAGGGCCGCCGACCAGATCAAAGCCGCACGGCAAATGGATATCCCGCCGAAGCTGGCGATCCCGATGCGGGTGATTGCGTCGATCGTCGCGATCTCCTGCCAGCTCGACGCGCAAGTACCGACTCGGCGTATCGCCGAGGAAACGATGCCCGGATTCGCCGACCCCGACGCGGTGTAGCGCGCCGGGGCCGACTGAAGATCACGCCGCGACAGGGTCTTCGGTGTTCTTGCGCGGCCGCCCGCGCGGACGCTTGCGGGCGACGACGGTGCCCCGTTCGAGGATCTCGCCTCCCCAGACGCCCCAAGGCTCCTGACGTTGCAGTGCAGCGTTGAGGCACTCGCGCCGGATCGGGCAGGCCCCGCACAGCACCTTGGCCTTTTCGAGGTCGCGCGGATCTTCGGCGAACCACAGATCGGCGTCCTCGACATGACACGGCACCGCCAGCGTCGTTCTCTCACATGTCATCGGAGCCATGTCCAGCCCTCTACTTCCTGGTCGTTGTTGTTAACCATCTGTCTTGTGATGGATCCCCGACCAGGTCTTTGGATATGGGAAGGCTTGCACGAAGCCCCCAGAACGAACCTGGCCACGGATCCGGGCGATTGCGGGTCCGTGGCCTTCAGGCGTTTCGTGGGCTCTGGCTAGATCGAGCCCCGATTCACAGACGCGGCAGTCGTGCCGGCTTCGGCGCGGCGCTTACGCAGCGCCGAAATAGCTTCGGCGGCAACGGCGGGAGCATGGAAGGTCCACGATATGCCGGCAACACCTACACCGGTGACAACAAAATTGCTTGTCATGATCGTGGCACCCTCCTTTCGCGCATGGCCTTTGTCTGCCTGAACCCGAGGCTAGACGTAGGAGCCGAAACCCACAAGTGATTTTCTGACCTGCAGTTTTAGCCGGGAACCTACATCGAACCCTGGCGGTTCCTGACCATCGCGAGCACATCGGGTCCGAACTGTTCGAGCTTGCGTGCGCCGATGCCCGGGATCGCAACCAGGGCGGCATCGTCGGTCGGCAGCGACTCTGCGATAGCGATCAATGTGTTGTCGGTGAATACCACGTAGGCCGGCACGCTCATATCCTTGGACATCTTCAGCCGCCAGTCCTTGAGCTCAGCGAGCAGTTGTTCGTCAAGGTCAGAAGGGCAGCTCTCACACCGGCGCAGCATGATCGCCGCGGGCACGGTCAGCGCGGCGTTGCAGACGCGGCAGCGCGGCGCCGGGCCGCGGGGCTTGCGCGACCGACTGGGGCCAGCGTCACGCTGCGAGTGGGGCGTGATGCCGTTGAGGAATCGTGACGGACGTCGACCCTGCCGTCCCCCCGGGGTCCGCGCCAGTGCCCAGCTAAGCGCCAAATGCACTCGCGCCCTGGTGACTCCGACATACAGCAGTCGCCGCTCCTCCTCCACCTGCTCACTGTCCGCGCCGCGGGAAAGCGCGTGCGAGATCGGCAACGTGCCGTCTGCCAACCCCACAAGGAACACCGCATCCCACTCCAGGCCCTTGGCGGCGTGCAGCGAAGCCAGCGTGACGCCCCGCACCACCGGCGGGTGCCGGGAATCAGCGCGTCGGCGCAGCTCGGCTACCAGGGCGGGAAGATCGATTTGTGGACGCTGAGCTGCTTCTTCATCGACCAGGCGCACCAGCGCGGCCAGCGCCTCCCAGCGCTCCCGCGCACGGCTCCCTGACGGCGGCTCGGCAGTTAACCCCAGCGGCTCCAGCGTTGCACGTACGACGTCGGCCAGTGCACCCTCGGCAAGCCCGGACTCCCGTTGCGCCGCGCGTTGCAGGGCCAACAGCGCCTGCCGGATCTCCTGGCGGCTGAAGAACCCCTCACCGCCGCGGACCTGGTAGGGAACATCGACTTCGGTGAGCGCTTCTTCGTAGACCTCCGACTGCGCATTGATTCGGTAGAGCACCGCCACTTCCGAAGCGGCAGTACCGGACTCGAGAAGTTTCTTGACGTTACGGGCCACCGCCGCCGCCTCGGCGACCTCATCGGGATATTCGCTGAACGTCGGCTCGGGTCCGGCTGCACGCTGACCGGCCAAGTGCAGCCTGCTACCCGCCATCCGGCCTCGCGCACCGGCGATGACCCTGTTGGCCAACGACACCACCTGCGGGGTGGAGCGATAGTCGCGTTCCAGTCGGACCACCGCTGCGTCGGGGAATCGCCGGGAGAAATCGAGCAGGTAACGCGGTGAGGCGCCGGTGAACGCGTAGATGGTCTGGTTTGCATCGCCGACAACGGTGAGATCATCACGATTGCCCAGCCACGCGTCCAGCACCCGCTGCTGCAGCGGGGTGACGTCCTGATACTCGTCGACCACGAAGCAGCGGTAGCGGTCACGGAATTCCTGGGCCATCGCCGCATCGGTTTCGATCGCGGCGGCGGTGTGAAGCAGCAGATCATCGAAATCTAGGAGCATGAGATCGTCACCGCGCGCTTTGAGCGCCTCATAGCCGGCGTAGACCGCAGCGACCTTCTCCGCGTCGAACGGGATGTCACGCCCCGCCTCGGCGACTGTCGATGCGTAGTCCTCGGGACTGATCAAAGAGGCCTTGGCCCACTCGATTTCGCCGGCCACGTCGCGTACGTCATCGGCGCTGGTCGGCAATCCGCCCCGGTTGGCAGCCTGGGCCACGATCGAGAACTTGGTGTCCAGCAGTTTCCATTCGGTATTGCCCACCACCCGCGGCCAGAAGTACGCCAGCTGGCGGCGCGCGGCGGCATGGAACGTCATCGCTTGCACCGCTTCGGTGCCCGTTCCAGCGTCATCGCCGCAGAGCGCCCGTAACCGGCTGCGCATATCCCCCGCCGCGCGTTGGGTGAACGTCACAGCGAGCACCTGCGCCGGAGCGACGTGGCCGGCGGTCACCAGGTGGGCAATGCGGCGGGTGATGGTGCGGGTCTTTCCGGTGCCGGCGCCGGCGAGCACGCAGACCGGTCCGCGAGCGGCGAGCACGGCCTCGCGCTGCTCTTCGTCGAGGTCGCCCAGCAGCCCGTCGCGGGAGGCCGTTGGGGACATGCCGACCATCATGGCAGCGCGGCCCGACAATCACTGTTCGCGACGCGGACAAGCGGCGTGCGACAGATTTCGTGCGACAGAGGACCTATGAACCTATGAACCAACGTCTGAGGGAACCAACGTCTAGGGCGAAGTTGAGCCAGTCCCTCATGGCACGCTTCCATTCGAACACTCGGCGGACACCGTTGGTCCTTTTGCGAGCAAGTCCGCCAGCGGCAACGTGTTCTCCGCGGCTCTGAGATCGGCGACCGGAGGAAGCGACAGGTGCACTTGATAGACCACGGCCTCCTCCCCGTCGACCTCGCCACAAACAAGGCCGACGCGCCCGCCCCCTCGCCAGACTACGCATTCTCCCCTGTCCGCATGGCGCACCGCCTACCGCCGATCGTGCTACCGTCCGAACCGCTATGGCAGAACGTCTCAGCGCTGCCCAGATTCGCCAGATTCTCGGGCTTGAGCTGCACCCGACGTGCGGCTTTACCTGCGTGACCCACGTTAGTTCGGGCACGGTTGCGGCCGAGGCCCTGCCGGCGGCGTACCGCGAATCGCACCCGTTCGCGTCGGGGATGTATTTCCTGGTGACATCCGAGTCGAAGATCGGGCTGCACGCGCTGCGCTCCGACCAGATCTACCACCATCATCTGGGCGATCCGTTGGAAGTCCTGCTGCTCGACCCCAGCGGGGCCTGCCAGGTGACGACCGTCGGCCCAGACCTTCTGGCCGGTGAACGGCCCCAACTGGTGGTCCCGGGCGGGACTTACCACATATCGCGCGTTAAAGGCGGCGGCGCCTATGCACTTCCGAGTACCGTCGAGTTCCCGGGTTTCACCCCCGAAGACCTCCAAGTGGTCGACCCAGAGGAGCTGTGCGCACGCTAAGCTGAGCGCATCCGGGAGTTCACCTCATGAAGACCATGAAGGAAATATGACGCGACATAGGCTTGTCTTCGCAGGCGCAGCGATGGCTATTGGTCTGCTTGCCTCAGCGTGCGGTGGTTCTTCCGACTCGGGCACCACGAAAACCGAGACCGAGACAGTTACGGCCTCGGCGACCGCTGGGGCCACGACCACAACGTCAGGGACCCAGGAAGCGACCAGCCCTGGCAGCACCGACCTGCAATCATTGATACCCACACCGGCGAACACTCGGCAGACCGACGGTCCCGATTCCATTGCCGAGAACGGCATCCATGAACACTTTGAGGTCAACGGATCACCGCAGGGCGTGATGGACTCCTACAAAGCCGCGCTCGAAGGCAAGGGCTGGTCGCTGACGGTCGAGAATTCCGGGGGTGGCGGCGGAGGCGGAGGTGCGACCTACACCGGCTCCAACGGCGACGCCTACGGGGTGTTCACCGGCGGAGGCTACGGCGATACGACCGACATCGAAGCCTGCGTATGGCCGTCAAAACCTTCGAACACCGACTGCGACAACGACAACGACAACTGACGATTGGCGACGAGTACGTCGGGCGCGACGAAGCGAGGCGGCGACACCGAATGCCCACTCAGCATGCCCACTCCGCCCGCGAACAGGTCGAGTGCCGCCCGTAACTTTTGACTATTGGTTGGCAGCCTGGTCACCACTAGGCCTAATCCAAGGCCACCCAGGATTCGATGATCTCCCGGGCGATCGAGATTGATCCCGGCAACAGCAACCGCCCTGGGCTACCGGTGCTCCAGTCCCCTTGCTCCAAGGCTTCGCGGACCTCGCTGCGGGTGAACCAACCCGCCTCGGCAATCTCGCCGTCGGTGAACGAGAACTCCTGCTCAGGGTCGCCGAGGGCGTGGAAACCAACCATCAACGACCGAGGGAACGGCCACGGCTGACTACCCAGATACTCAACATCGGTGACGGTCACGCCGATCTCCTCGGCAATCTCGCGGACCACGCAGGATTCGAACGACTCGCCGGCCTCGACGAACCCCGCAAGGATCGAGAACAACCGCTCGGGCCACAGCGACTGACGGGCCAATACGGCGCGGTCATGGCCATCGTGCACCAGGCAGATCACCGCCGGGTCGATGCGAGGGAACTCCTCGTGACCGGTGGCCGGGTTGATTCGCGACCACCCGGCCTTCACTGACGTTGTCGGCACCCCGTCCAGCGGGCTGAAGCGGGCGCTGTCATGCCAATTCAACAACGCCGTGGCGGTGGCAACCAGCTGCGCGCTGACATCGTCGAAGATCTGGCCGGCGCGCCGCAAGTCAAATACTTCGACCGGTGCGCGAGGATCCTCAGGGGCTTCCAGCTCGGCGCGGATCGCCCACGCGTGGCGGCCATCATCGAGTCGCCCCAGGAACACCGCGTCGGCTGGCGGCACGTCACCGACCTTGCTGGCCTGGCCGAGCACCACCTTGCGTTCAGAGATCAACACCTGGTTTCGTCGGTCCACGCGCAGCAGGAGCGCATCCGACCATCCCGCCACGGCCGCGTCAATGTCAGTGCGCAATGCGTCGGCCCGGTCAGCTCCCACCCGCGAAAGCAGCGGCACGTTGCGCAGCCTGAACCCCCCGGGGTTCACATCTGCCGCCTGCTCATCGCTCCCCGTCCGCGCTACGCAGGTACAGCAGCCTGTCCCCGAGTTCTAGCGAATCGACCTTTGGATCATTGACGCGGATGAGCTTCGCGCCGCGCAGGACGCCGAGGACAATGTCGCTCTGGTGTCGAGGCGAGCTGCCGGCCTCCTTGGGCGTGACCTCACGTTCGGCGATCGCGAAGCCCGCGTCGGGGGTGAGCAGGTCTTCCAAGATCTCGACGACGCTGGGGGTCTGCACCGCAATGCCGAGAAGGCGGCCGGCAGTCTCGGAGGTCACCACGGTGGAATCTGCGCCCGACTGTTCGAGCAGATGCTGGTTTTCGGCCTCGCGCACCGCGGCGATGATCTTGGCGTTAGGTGCGAGCTCACGTGCTGTGAGCGTGACAAGGACGGCGGTGTCGTCGCGATTGGTGGCCACGACGATCGACTTGGCGTGTTGGGCGCTGGCCAGCCGCAGCACTTCGGAGTCGGTTGCACTGCCACGGACGGTGACCAGGCCGGAGCTCTTGGCTCGCTCGAGCGCCGCGGTGTCCTCGTCGACAACCACGATGTCCCCGGGCGCGACCTCGTCGCCGACCATCGCCGCGGCCGCTGTCCGGCCCTTGGTGCCGTAACCGACGATGATGATGTGGTTGCGCAATCTTCTCCTCCATCGCTGGATTTGGTAGGCCTGCCGCGATTGCGTGGTCAGAGTTTCGACGGTGGTCCCAATCAGGACGATCAAGAAAAGGACCCGCAGCGGGGTGATCACCAGGACGTTGACCAATCGAGCGTGGGCGCTGACTGGGGTTATGTCGCCGTACCCCGTGGTCGACATGGACACCGTCGCGTAGTACAGGCAGTCGAGGAACGAAAGCGGCTCCCCCTGGGAGTCGCGATAGCCGTCGCGATCGAGGTAGACGATGACCACGGCCACGAACAACGCCAGGAGCGCATAAACGACCCGAGTTGTGATTCGCCGCCCAGGGCTGATCGAGATCGTGGGGATCTGGACCCGGTCGGTAAGGGCGTGGACCGGTAAATCGGCCAACGATTGATCGAACCGACTTATCCGTCGGCGCAGACTGCGCTTAACCACAGGGGCCCGTCACAGGGGGAGGCTGCCGCACCCGCACAATGTAACCATGACCGCGCCTCAGCCCGAACTGCATCAGACCGCCGAGTCGTCGCGTGGCGTCAAGATGGGCGCCTGGCTGATCGGGATGGGGGCACTGCACTTTGTCGCTCCCAAACCGTTCGACTCGATCGTCCCAGCGGAGCTTCCCGGCAGCCAGCGCTCCTACACTCTGGCCTCCGGAGTCGCTGAAGTCGGCGTCGGCGGTCTGCTGATGGTCCCCAAGACCCGCCGGGTCGGCGCGCTGGCGGCCATCGCGTTGTTCATCGCAGTGTTCCCGGCCAACGTCAACATGGCCCGTATGTGGTTCAAAGACCCGGCCAAGCCGCTGCCCCTGCGGGTGGCCGCTCTGGCCCGGCTGCCGTTGCAGATACCGATGATCGTCCAGGCGCTGAAGGTCTGCCGCGAAAGCTAGCCGGCGATCAAGCGGCCGGCGGATTTATCAACGCGGCCACCTCCTCAGCGCTAAGCAGCATGTCGGGACGGACCGTGCGCCCAGAGCGGATGTAGTGAAACGCAGCGCGCACCGATGAAACTGGACAGCCCTGCAGACCAGCCCAAGCGATTCGATAAACTGCGAGCTGAACAGCGTTGTGTTGCAGTCGTTCTGGTGTTGACGGCGGTTCGCCGGTTTTCCAGTCCACCACCGTGAACTCGCCGTTCTGGTCGGCGAACACCGCGTCGATACGCCCCCGCACCACCCTGCCGGCGATCACCATGTCAAACGGAACCTCCACGTCGATCGGCGTGCGGGCTGCCCACTCGGATACCGTGAACGCGGCCTGCAGCTCCTCGAGCTCTTCCCGATGCTGGCGGTCGGCATCCACGGCACCGGGTAGGTCGTCGAGATCGAACAGCTTTTCCGCCTGGAAGTACCGCTGCACCCATTCGTGGAACGCCGTTCCCAGCAGCGCCTGTGAATCCGGCCGACGTGGCAACCGCCGATGCAGCCGCTGCGCTGCGGCGCTGGGATCTCGGCCGAGTTCTACCAGCGTGCTCACCGACAGCTGCGTGGGCAGCGGTGGGGTGGGCACGTGCGCGGCGAGTTCCCGTTCGGCCAGCAGCGCATCGACGTCGGCGGTCCAACCGTGCACATCCGCCGGTGCATCACCCTGCGCCCCCGCCGATATCGCCGCCGCCACCAGCTCGGCGCCTCGGTCGACATCGGCGCGGCGACTCGCCGCCGGATCAATCGGCCACATCGCCTCGATAACCTGGTCGCGCACCGGGTTCGGATCGCCGCAGGCAGGAGCATCGGCCCACGTATCCACGGTGCCACATGGCTTTCCCGCGGCGGCCGACGCGTCGATGACATCCTTGAGTTCACAAAGGAAAGCCGACGGGCCGCGGGGCTTGGACTCGGTGGCGCTCCAGTGATGGCCTGACGCCAACAGAGTGCACTCAGTGCGGGTGATCGCCACATAGAGGAGCCTGCGCTCCTCATCGGTGCGCCGCTGGTCGAGGCTGCGCTTGTGGTCGGAAATTCTGTCCGACAACGCTTTGCGGTCACCGACGGTAGAACAATCGAGCACTGGAACGCCATGCTGGGACACGGTCGCACGGTCGCCGCGCAGCAACGGAGGCAGATCGGCCGCATCGGTCAACCAGGTGCGCGGGGACGCAGTTGACGGAAACACCCGTCCGCTCAGGTGAGACACCGCGACGATCTGCCACTCCAGACCCTTGGCAGCATGCACGGTCAGGATCTGCACCCGGTCGGCGGCCACTGTGATCTCGGCGGGTGCCAAACCGTTCTCGACCTGTTCGGCTGTGTCCAGGAACGCCAGCAGTGCCGAAACCCTGGCGCCGGGCCGGGTAGCAAAGTCGGCGACCACGTCATTGAACGCATCAAGGTGTTCAGTCCCCGACCATCCCGCCGACGCTGGCCGGGCGGCCCTGACTTCGGTGTCGATGCCGAGCAGGCGGCGAACCTCGGCGACCAGATCCGGCAGCGGGCTGTCTAGCTGGCTGCGCACCGCCGTCAGTTCGCGGCCAAGCGCCACGATCCTGAGGTGCCCGGCTCGTGAATATGCCGCGGCCGCACCCGGATCGCAAATAGCGTCAGACAGGCACGCCACATCGGCATCGGGAGCGAACTGCTCGACGATCTGGCCGGTCCCGCGACCTCGCGCCGACGCACCGGTGCCGGTGATCTGCACCGCGCGCCGCCACAGGGCAGCAATGTCGCGGGCGCCCAGCCGCCAGCGAGGACCGGTGAGTACTCGCAGCGCGGCGGCCCCGGCGGTCGGGTCGGCGGCCACCCGCAGCATCGCGACAACGTCGGCAACTTCAGGCACTGACAACAGCCCCGCCAGCCCGACAACCTCGACAGCAACCCCGCGCCGGGAAAGCGCTTGCGCCATCGGCGCGGCATCGGCGTTGCGGCGCACCAAGACCGCCGCGGTTGGTGCTGCACCGCAGGCGGCGATGCCCTCGTGGTACAGCTCCGCCACCTTCTCGGCTACCCATTCGCGTTCGGTCAGCACGTCGGGTAGCAGTGCGCACCGCACGCTGCCGCGCCCAGCGTCGGGCCGAGCCCGTAACGGCCGCACGGCCACCGAACGGCGCCGCGCATCCGTGGACACGGCATTGGCCAGGTGCAGCACCTCGGGTGGGTTGCGCCAGCTGGTGCGCAATTCCAGGCTTGGCGCCGGGGTCCCATCCGAACGCGGGAAGTCGGTCGTGAAGCGCGGAAGATTGGTCGCCGACGCACCGCGCCACCCGTAGATCGACTGGATAGGGTCACCGACGGCGGTGAGCGCGAGTCCATCGTCAACCCCTCCACCGAACAGCGACGACAGCGCAACCCGCTGTGCGTGCCCGGTGTCCTGGTATTCGTCGAGCAGCACGACCCGGTAGCGCTGCCGCAGCTGCTCCCCGACCTCCGGGAACCGTGCGGCCAAACGCGCCGCAGATGCCATCTGTGTGCCGAAGTCGATGACGCGCTCCGAGCGCATGCGCTCGTACAGCGCATCGATCAGTGGAACCAACGCGGCGCGCTCGTTCTGCGTGGCCAGCATCCGCAGCAACCGCTGACTCGGACCGCTGCCACGCTGATACCGACCGGCAGGCAATGTGTGGACGAGCCGCTCAAACTCTGCGTGGGTGTCGCGCAACTGCTCGGTATGCACCAGATGTTCGCAGAGCTGTCCGGCGAGCCTGAGCACCATGGCGGTGATGGAGGCGGGCGACTTCTCGGTGTCCAGTGCATCCGGATGTTCGCACACCACACGAAAGGCCAACTGCCACAATTCCGTCTCTCCGAGCAGTCGGGTATCGGGCTCTATTGGCAGAAGCAAGCCGTACTCGCGCAGCAGTGTCCCCGCGAAGGCGTGGTAGGTACCGACTGTGACAGGGTCGTCGCCCACATCAGAGCCGCCGGCATCTGCCGCCACCAGTCCCGCGCCGGCCAGGCGGGCGAGTCGGGTGCGCACCCGCCGCAGCAACTGGCCCGCGGCTTTGCGGGTAAACGTCAGCCCCAACACTTCTCCCGGCCGGGCGTATCCATTAGCGACCAGCCACACCACTCGGGCGGCCATGGTCTCGGTCTTACCGGCGCCGGCACCGGCGATCACCACCAGCGGGCCCGGCGGCGCAGCGATGACAGCGGACTGCTCGGCGGTCGGGGCGAAAAGGCCTAGTGCAGCAGCTAGTTCGGCGGGATCGTAGCGTGGGGTCATCGTGGATCTCTTGTTCCGTCTTGGGCAGGGCACATGCCCCGAACCGGACAATGTGCACAGCCGTCGTTGATCCGTGCGAGAAAGTGTGGACCCTGAGTCACCGCGGCGGCCTGTTGTAGGACCGCACGCCACTCGACGCGGCCTTCTGGGGTCAGCGCGGCCTGATCACGCTCGGTCGCGCTGCCGGCCTTACCGATATAGATCAACCGCCCACCCCCTGGGTCGTCGCCGTCGGAAATCAAGCCCTCGGCAACTGCGAGCTGATACATCGCCAATTGGGAGTGGCCCTGAGCATCGTCCTTGCTGACTGGACTCTTACCCGTCTTGATATCGACAACGACGAGCCGCCCCTGGCTGTCGCGCTCGAGGCGGTCGAGGCGGCCACGCACACATACCGCAGGCTGCGCGCCATCGGCCCGGGTCACTTCCCCCTCGACGTCGACCTCGGTGCCGAGCTCAGTGAGTTCGTGGCGAGTGTTAGTGCGCCAACGCAGGAAGGTAGACAACATCTCTCGGTGGCGGGCAAGCTCGTTGTCCGCGTGCCACTCTGCGTCGAATGGGATCTGACTCCAGACGGTTTCGAGCTCGTTGACCATCTGGGCCTCGTTCATACCCGGCTCGGAAACCAGGGCGTGGACCAGCGATCCGAGCGCCGAACGTACCTGGCCCGCCGAGGAACCGCCATGCCGTTCAAGCAGCCAGCGCAGTGGGCAGTCCGAGAGCGTCTGCAGCGTCGAGGGGGAAAGGGTCACGACGTGGCTATCGCCATCCCACACCGGTTCGTCACTGGAGAGCGCCCGCATGCCATACCAAGATGCGGGGTCGCTGCCGCGCACCCCCGCCACGGCAAGGCGCGCTAACTGCACTGCCGCACAGCGTCTTTCCGCCGCGTCGACAGCGCCCTGCGGTGAGCACGCCACCGACCGTAGGCGCCCGACAAGTGCTGCCTGAGCCAACACCCGAGGAGCTCGAACCGGGGCGGTGTTCTCGGCGATGGGCTCTGTTGCCAGCGCGCTGAGCTCACGGCAGAAAGACGATGGCAGCATCGCGTCGTCACCGTCACTGTCGACGGCAGTCACCAAAATCCGGCTGCGAGCCCGACCCATGGCCGCAATCAGCAGCCGGCGCTCTTCAGCGAGCAATGGTGCCCGGCTCGACAACCCTCGCTGCCCTGCCTCTGCGACGCCGTCGATCACGTCAACGAGCTCCTGAGTCCCCAGCACACCACCCCGCGGGGATACGTTGGGCCACAGCCCTTCCTGCACCCCGGCCACCACCACAAAATCCCACTCCCGAGTCAGTGCCGAATGTGCGCTGAGCACCGCGACGGCATCGGACTGTGGGCCTTCGTCGGCGCGCACCGGTGGTAACGCCAGCGCAGCGAGGTGGTCGATAAGCCCGCGCAGCGACGCGCCTGCCGTCCGCTCAACGTACTGCTCGGCAACGTCGAACATCGCGGTGACAGCACCGAGATCACAATCTGCCTGTGCGCCCGCCGGCCCGCCACGCTCGCTGGCGGTCAGCCAACGTCGCTGCAGCCCCGAGCGCTGCCACGCCTGCCACAGCGTGTGCCGCGGATCGCTACCGTCCCCGGCGCTGCGTTGTGCCGCCACAAGCACCGCACGTACCCGACGCAACGCACGCCCCTGAACGTCGGCGAGCGTGCCGGATCCGCGCTGCAGGGCATCGACGAGCAGGTCTCCGAAGTCAGCGGGCGACCCGTGCGCGGCCGGGCGTAGCGCACGCTGCAGCTGGCGCAGCGACACCGGGTCGACGCGGCCGATATGGCCCGTCAACAGCGCCAGCGCCCGCTGCCGGTCGAGACCGTTGTCCACTGTCTCCAGCACGGTCAGCAGCGCACGCACCGCCGGCTGATCCGCCAACGGAATGTCGCCTTGAGGCATGCCCACAGGCACACCGGCGGCCGTCAGCACGCCGGCGAGCGCCGCACCCATTCGGGGTACCGAACGAACGATCACCGCCATTTGTGTCCATGGCACGCCGTCGATGAGATGTGCGCGCCGTAACGCATCGGCGATGAGCGCAGCCTCCGCGTGTGACGACGCGGCGACCCGTACCGCCAACCCAGCCGTGAGGGCACCTGGCACGTCGGTCCCAGTGAACTGCGGTGCCGTGTCATGTCCCGGCAGTCGGCGCGAAACCGCGGCGATGGCATCGGCCAACGTCGTTGCGCAACGGTGCGACTCCGTAAGTGCCAACACCGGGCCCTCCCCACGCAGAAGTGCAGGGTCGGCTCCCCGGTAGCCGAACACGGTTTGGCGGGGATCTCCGGCGAGCACGGTGAGTTCCGCGCCGCCCGCCAGCACCTGAACCAGCCGCGCGGCCTGCGGGTCGAGATGTTGGGCGTCATCGACCAAGAGCAGCTTGACCCGCGCACGTTCGCCGGCCAGCAGGTCGGCCTCCATCGAGAAGGCTTCCAACGCAGCCCCAACAAGCTCGGCGGCCCCGAGCGCGGGAACGGTGGCCTGGGGAGCAGCCATACCGACCGCCGAACGCAGCAGCATGACCTGTTCGTAAGCCTGCGCGAATCGGCCTGCCACCTGCCACTCAGCCCTGCCGGCCTCCCGACCGATGCGTTGCAGCGCAGTGGGATCGACTCCACGCTCGCTGCAGCGCGCCATCAGATCGCGCAGTTCGGTCGCGAAACCGACAGTTCCGAGCGCAGGGCGAAGCCGCGATGGCCAACGCACGCGGCAAGCATCGCCGTCCTCAATATCGCCGGCCAACAGCTCGCGGATGATGCCGTCCTGTTCAGCGCTGGTGATCAGCCGCGGCGGTGGACTCCCGTTTCGCTGTGCGGCCAGGCGCAACACCGCGAACGCATACGAGTGCAGGGTGCGCACTAGCGGCTCCCTGACCACGGTGCGGTCACCGGAAGACAGCAGGGTCCCGGTGATCGCAGCTTTTGCCGCGGCGCCGAGGCGCGAAGAACCCGTCAGCAGTAGAACCGACTCCGGATCGCGTCCGGCTGAGATGTGCGCGACCGCGGTGTCGACGAGCAGGGTGCTTTTGCCCGTACCGGGACCACCCAGCACGCGTACCGTGCCGCGCATCTCCCCTCCACCCAGCGTGGCCGGGGTCAACTCGGTGCGTGACGCGGACATGTAGGCATGACATCACTAGGGTCCGACACCCTGGCCGATCAGTGCAGAACCTGGCTCACAGCTGCATGACACCAACAGGAGCTCAACTGGCCCTCGGACCGAAGGAGCTGGCAGCATCCAAGGCGTGTTGCACACTTACCGATTCGGGCCGCCCGGGCCGGCCCGCGTCTTGGCGATCCACGGGCTTACCGGGCACGGCATGCGCTGGGCGTCGATGTTCAGCCAACACCTGCCCGACACTGCGGTAATCGCACCCGATCTGCTGGGCCATGGCCGATCGTCGTGGGATGCGCCGTGGACCATCGAGGCCAACTCAGCAGCCCTGGCCGCATTGGTAGAGGCCTACGCCACCGGTCCAGTCGTGGTCGTCGGTCATTCCTTCGGCGCCGCAGTGGCGTTGCACCTGGCAGCGACGCAGCCGGACCTGATCGCGGGCTTAGTGCTCTTGGACCCTGCGGTGGGCCTGGACGGAGGGCGGATGCGCGAAATCGCCGACAGCATGTTCGCCTCACCTGACTACACCGATCGCCAGGAGGCCCAGGCCGAGAAGGCGAACGGCTCATGGGGCGACGTGGCCGCCGACGAACTGGACCGCGAACTCGACGAGCACCTCATCGACTTGCCCACCGGCCGTGTCGGGTGGCGAATCAGCATTCCGGCGATGCTGTCGTACTGGAGCGAACTCACGCGACCAGTTTCCCTTCCCCGCGCCGGCACACCAAGCACGCTCGTGCGGGCAGCGCGCACCAGCCCGCCGTACGCCACCGATGGGCTGGTCACCGCTCTCGGAACGGCTTTGGGCTCGAGTTTCACTCTGCTGGAATGGGATTGCGACCACATGGTGCCTTTGGCCAAGCCGGCCGACACCGCCGCGGTAATCAGCGAGCAGCTGGTGTGACAGGTGGCTGCGATCACCGATGAGCAGGTAGAGACGGTGCGCGCACTGGTGGCTTCGGTGCCGCCGGGCGAGGTCACCACCTACGGCGATATCGCCGCTGCAGCAGGGCTTTCCAGTGCACGCATCGTCGGGTGGATCATGCGTACTGACTCCTCGGACCTGCCGTGGCACCGGGTGATAGCCGCGTCCGGAAAGCCGGCACCACATCTGGAGGCGCGGCAGTTGGAACTCCTACGCGCCGAGGGAGTTCTGGCCGATGACGGCCGGGTGCCGATGAACAAGTACCGTAGGCTGCTCTGACGCGCAGCGACAACTGCCGCCAATGATGGTCACCGAATCACCGCCGGGAAAGATATTTTGCCGGGGTAGCGAAACGCTCTAGAGAGAGAGCCGGACCAATGCCGCGGTGCGGGCCAGACCCGCGAACCCCCCAGCCGTCGACCTCGGATGCAGCGCATGCACGGCCAACCGGAACATCAAGGCGCGCAGCAGCATCTGAGACCACTCCGGCAGGGGCTTCCACCGCTCGACGAGACCGTCATCGGCGTCACCCCAAGACAGCGCATCAACCACTACCACGCCCGCGGCCCACGCCGACGGACGCCAATACGGAGTGATGTCGGTGATGCCGGGCGCAGCCGTGCCGGCGAAGAGCACTGTGCCGTAGAGATCGCCGTGCACCAGCTGACTCGGGCTCTTCGTGGGTCTGCGCAGCGGCCCGAGCTGGTTGATCAAATCGATGGACTTCTGTCCATCCGCGCTTGCGGGCGCCACCCGGGCGCCCTGCGACAGCGAGTACAGCGGCCGCTCCTCCCATGCCGACCGGTCGGCAGCGACGAACACGTCAACATCGGCCCACGGCGCCACCGGAGGTTGAGTGAGAAACCTGGGGCGCTCAAGTTTGGCGGTGGCTTCGTGCAGTCGCACCGCGGCCGAGACCACCTCGTCGTGGCGGGGTTCCGGAGTGCCGGCGACGTAGGTGTCCGCACGCCAACCGGCAACGACATAGCGCCCGTCGGTGGAGCGCACCGGTCGGGCCAGCCGAACTCCGTCGATGAACAGCGTCTCGCGCACCTTGGCCGACCAGGCAGCGCGGGCGTGGTCAGCCACCATGGACAGCACGACTTCGCCGCAACGCCAGCCGCCCTCCCAGCTTGATCCCAGCGGCTCCGGCTGCACCCCAGACAACCCAAAAGCCGCAAGCACGTGGTCTGGCGGGCACTCGGCGGTCACCTCCCCAGCCTATGCGGAACGAGGGCCAACCCCGCGTTAGTACATCATCATGTCGGGCTCAAGTTGCTTTGCCCAGGCCACAATGCCGCCCTGGAGATGAATAGCGTCGGAGAACCCGGCCTTCTTCAACACTGCCAGTGCTTCTGCCGACCGCACGCCGGTTTTGCAGTACAGGACCGGCACGCGATCGTGCGGCAGCTTCGCCAAACCGTCGCCGGACTCGATCGTCGACTGCGGAATGAGCTCGGCACCCTCGATGCGGTTGATGTCCCATTCGACCGGCTCACGAACGTCGATGAGCGCGAACTTGTTGCCCGATTCGAGTAAAGCGCGTAGCTCCCGCGGCGTGACGGTCGAGTTTCTGGTGGCTTCGGCAGCCTCTTCAGTAATGACACCGCAGAACTCCTCGTAGTCGATGAGCTCAGTGATCTTCGGCGTAGATGGATCCTTGCGGATCTTGATCGTGCGGTAGGTCATATCCAGGGCGTCATAGACCATCAGCCGGCCGAGCAGCGTCTCACCGATGCCGGTGATCAGCTTGATTGCCTCGGTGCCCATCACCGAGGCAATGGACGCGCACAGAATGCCCAGAACACCGCCCTCAGCGCAGGACGGAACCATCCCGCGCGGGGGCGGCTCCGGGTAGAGGTCGCGGTAGTTGAGGCCTTGCGTTTGACCGGCGGGGCCGTCAGGGGCGTCCTCCCAGAACACCGAGACCTGGCCTTCGAAGCGGTAGATCGAGCCCCATACGTACGGCTTGCCGGCAAGCACTGCGGCATCGTTGACCAGGTATCGCGTGGCGAAATTGTCCGAACCGTCAAGGATGAGATCGTATTGCTTGAACAGGTTCACCGCGTTTCGGGGCTCCAGCCGCAGCTCGTGCAGCCGTACCTCGACCAGCGGATTGACCTCACGGATCGAATCGCGCGCACTCTGGACCTTCGGCCTCCCGATATCGGACTGGCCGTGGATGATCTGGCGTTGGAGATTGGACTCGTCGACCACGTCGAATTCGACGATCCCGATGGTTCCCACCCCGGCGGCAGCGAGGTAGAGCAGTGTCGGGGACCCCAGTCCCCCGGCGCCGATCACCAGGACGCGGGCGTTCTTCAACCTCTTCTGCCCGTCCACGCCGAGGTCGGGGATGATGAGGTGACGGCTGTAGCGGGCAACCTCTTGGCGTGTGAGTTCAGCTGCTGGCTCGACCAGCGGCGGCAACGATGTCGACACCGATTTCTCCTTGGTTTTGACTGTAGGAACATCAAATCAGGCGTGTATAGGTACTGCTGTCAACAGCAACGAGGACCTGACGCTTCCCGCGGACTCGCGAAGAAGGGCGCTTTAGGCGATCGGATAGGGCCAGGGGTTGAACCGGCAGGTCTTGTTGTCGGGGGTAACCGTTCCCGGATCGAATTTGGCAGCATCGTTGTTGCTGGTCGAGAAGGTCTGCTGCATCATGATTGGCGCCAGCTCGCCGTTGTCGGCGCACTGCTCGTGACGCTGGTAACCGATGGCATGGCCCACCTCGTGGTTGATCAGATACTGCCGGTAGGAACCGACGTCACCCTGAAATGGCACCGCGCCGCGCACCCAGCGGGCCTCGTTGAGGAACACGCGTGGCTGGCCCTCGAACACCGGGTTGTAGCAGGAAGCCTCGAGCGGGATGTCGTAGCCGCAGCCTTCCCGAACCGTCATCGGTGATGTCAGCGAGATCCGGAAGTCGGGCTCGACACCCGAGTCGGCATCCACCCGAGTAAAGGCAAACTCTGGAGTGTGGGTCCAGCTCTTGGGGTTGGCCAGCGTCTCACTGACCATGCTCGCGAAGCCCTCGTCCCCGCCGAACGTTGTGGTGTCGACGCCGTCCTCCACTTCAACTGTGTAGGTGAACGCCTTGGTGGTGCCCTGCCCAACCTGCGGGGTGGCCCCAGGCACGACGTGCCATGTACGGTCACCGGCCTCGGTGAAGGGTCCGCCGCCAGGCAGTACTCCGGTGGGCAGACTCGCGTCGAACTCTGTGAGCCCCTTGGGCGGTGCGCCCACGATCGCGGTGCTGGCAACACCGATCGTCGGCGGGCCCTGCACGGGGCCCTCGTCGTCCGCTGCGTGCGGCACACTGGCGCCGATGATGGTCTGGTAGATGATCACCACTGTGAGAGCCAACAGCACGGGAAGCGCATAGGCACGCCACCCGTACGTCGAGATGAAGCGCCCGAGCCAGGTCTGCTTGCGCCAGCGCTGGCGGTCGTTCCGGTTCGATCTCACCCGGCCCGGCTGCTCAGCGAGGGGATCACGCTGCGCGCGAAGCGGCTCTCGCCGCTCATCGTGCAGCACGGGAACGCGACCGCTCCCGCGCCACCCGGGGTCGTAGGTCACCGACACAGGATGACACAGCTCAGGGGACTTGCATTCTCGGCACGCCACTGCGCTGCGTCCAACCGGCGTCACTGCTGACGCTTGCGACTGGCCAACGGTAGTAGTGTCGTTGCGGAAGCAGACAAAAACACGCCGGTAGTGCCGGCTGTAGACCTAGAGGTTCTGATGAGCGATCCCGCCAAGACGGCGCAGCGTCGAGGGGGACAGCCGGCCAACAGCAGCGGGCGACCTGCGACCGTGGCCCAGCGCGGCAACCGGCTGCCGCGTGACGAGCGCCGCGGACAGTTATTGATCGCCGCCAGCGAGGTATTCGTCGATCGTGGCTACCACGCAGCAGGCATGGATGAGATCGCCGATCGGGCTGGCGTCAGCAAACCAGTCCTTTACCAACACTTCTCCTCCAAGGTTGAGCTTTATCTGGCGGTGCTGCAGCGGCACGTCGAAAACCTGGTGTCGGGCGTACATCAGGCGTTGCGCACCACCACCGACAACCGCCAACGGGTCCGGGCGGCCGTGGAAGCTTTTTTTGACTTCATTGAGCACGACGGGCAGGGATACCGGCTGATTTTCGAGAACGACTACGTGACCGAGCCTCAGGTGGCCGCACAGGTCAAGGTTGCCACCGAGTCGTGCACTGACGCGGTGTTCGACCTGATCAGCCACGACTCGGGGTTGGAGCCCCATCGCGCCCGGATGATCGCGGTGGGGCTGGTGAGCATCAGCGTCGACTCCGCGCGCTACTGGCTCAACAACGAGCGCCCGATCGCCAAGCACGACGCCGTGGAAGGCACAGTGCAATTCATCTGGGGCGGACTGTCCCACGTGCCCCTGACGAGGTCCTGAACCCCTCCGCAGGGCGAGGCAGCGCGAAATACGCCAAATACTCAGCCTGCGGTCTTGGTCACCTCAGCACCCACTGCTGCACCTACGCCGAATCCGACCCTGCGCGAATCGGCTGCGCCGATCTCGACATAGGCAAGCTTCGCCGACTGCACAAGAAAACGCCGGCCCTTCTCATCGGTGAGGCTCAGAACCCCCGCGTCGGCGCCCAGTGCGGCGGTCACCAACTTCTCGACCTCGGCTGGCGTCTGTGCGCTGTTGAGGCTCAGTTCGCGCGGGCTGTCGGTGACACCGATCTTGACCTCCACAGTGAGGAACCTTCCGTTCGTCTGCTCGTCTTCTCCTCAGGAGGCTAGTGGACGACGGCCCCGCGAGGCGGTGCCGGGACCTTCGCGGTCAGCGAAAAGTTCCAAAACACCGGAATCCAGCACAGACCAGGCACAGAAACGCGGAGGCGACCGAACCGAGTCCCGACCGTGACCGCTGGCCTGGCGCGTTGACCTCGTGTGTCACTTCTGCCTCGATAGCATCAGGCCTGAAAACCTACGGAAGCGATTGGGACAGCTTGATGAACAGGCCTTATACCGCACAATCACCGTATTCTCTGACTCCGACCGAGCGGATAGGCAGCCGCTACGGCGGCCGCCACGACACAGCCGACTACGATGATCTACGCACCGATGCCATCCCGGCGTATCCCGAAGACGACTTCGAAGACTACGACTCCTTCGACGGCCTCGACTTCGACGACATCAACGAAGCCAATATCGACCGCCGATGGATGTGGATCGCCGGTGGCACCGGCGCGATTCTGTTCGTCTCGGTCATCATCGCGAGCCTCATCCTCGGCGGTGGCGACAGCGGCTCGGTGTCGGCGACCGTCGTGTCCACAAAACCGGCCACCAGCGCCGCTCAGGCCCCACCACCGACTCCCCGGGTAGCCGTTCCGCCGTCGCTACCGGCCGAAACGGTAACCACAGTGACCCCGCCACCCAGCCCAACGGCACAGACTCCGACGGCACAACCGGCCCCGCCCCTGCCTCCTGCCCCCGAGGCGCCCCCACCCCCGGCTGCCGCCCCAGGCACCGTCACCTACCAAGTAACCGGCGACCGCCGGCTAATCGACTTGGTGACGGTCATCTACACAGACCAGCAGGGCGCGCTGGTGACCGACGTCAACGTCGCGCTGCCCTGGTCGAAGACGCTGGTACTCAATCCCGGCGTCAGGTTGAGTTCGGTGACAGCCACCAGCGTCGCCGGAAAACTCAACTGCAGCATTACCGACGCCAACGGGGCGCTCATCGCCGTGCAGAACAACAACTCGATCATCACCAACTGCACGCGGTAGCCGAGGCGCTCAGGACAGCCCCAAGTCGCACATCCGGGTGCTGTGCGTGTGCTGGAGCCTGTCGAAGAAGTCCGTCATATGCGCCAGCCCCCCGCCGGCCATCACCAGATCCACCAGTTCGTCATGGTCGGCCAGCACGTACTGAGCCTGGGTGATCGCTTCGCCCAACAGCCGCCGCGACCACAGCGCCAACCGGTGACGTTGGCGGTCGCTGGCCGTCACCGCGGCACGAACCTCGGCCAGGACGAACTGCGAGTGACACGTCTCGGCGAGCACTGAGCGCACCACACCGGCGATTTCGTCGGGCATCGAGCCTGCGGTCTCGAGATAGAGATCGGCGGCCATCGCGTCGCCCACATACGTCTTGACCAGGGCCTCGAGCCAGGTCCTCGGAGTGGTCAACCGGTGGTAGTTCTCCAGCGCTGGCGCGTACTTCGTCATCGCCGGTACGACGTCGACTCCCCGGCGCTCCAGCGCGTCACGCAATACCTCGTAATGGTTCATCTCGGCGGCCGCCATCGCCGCCATATTGATCCGGCCAAGCAGATTGGGCGCCATCCGTGCCTCCTCGGTGAGGCGGTAGAACGCCGCGACCTCCCCGTAGGCCAGCAGCGCGAACAACTCGTTGATGCCCGGATGCTCAGAAGGCACAGCCGACACGCCAGAAACGCTCGCCGTGCCCGGGTCGCTGCGCTCCCCCACAGGCCCAGGACCGGCGGCTGCCGATGGCGTTGAAGTCATGGCCTAACTGTAGAGCGCCGACGCGCCTCAGACGAGCGTGGGAACCGGAGGGCGAACCGACCGGCTACCATAGTGATGGTGTCGACGCGAACGTCGACAGATCGATCCAGGTCACGTCGGCTGGCGCAAGCCACAGACACCTTGACAATGTGCGTGCACGCAGATGCCCCGCCTCCGCAGCGCAGGGCCCAACGGAGTTCTCTTCACAACTCGTGCGCGCGTGAACGCTACGAGGATGAATGACAGTGAAAGGCTTCGTTTTCCCAGCATGAAACCAGTAATCCCGCATACCAGTCCGTCATTTGCCCAGCTCGGAGTGCGCGAAGAGATCGTGCGCGCGCTCTCCGAATCCGGTATCGAACAACCCTTCGCCATTCAGGAACTAACGCTGCCACTGGCACTGGCCGGCGACGACCTGATCGGCCAGGCTCGCACGGGTAGGGGTAAGCCCTATGCCTTCGGCGTGCCGCTGCTGCATGGCATCAGCATCGACTCCGAACGCCCGCTCAGCGGCATACCGCGAGCGCTGATCGTCGTGCCCACCCGTGAGTTGTGTCTGCAGGTCTTCGGCGATCTCGAAGTGGCATCCAAGCACCTGGTGGCCGACCACGACGGCAACACGCGCCCGCTGTCGGTCGTCGCGATCTACGGCGGACGCCCGTACGAGCCGCAGATCGAGGCGCTGCAGAAGGGCGCAGACGTCGTCGTCGGCACCCCCGGTCGCCTTCTCGACCTGGCTCAGCAAGGGCACCTACAACTCGGCGGCCTGTCCAAGCTGGTGCTCGACGAAGCCGACGAAATGCTGGATCTGGGCTTTCTGCCTGATATCGAGCGGATCCTCAAGCAGATCCCGGACAAGCGTCAAGCAATGCTGTTCTCGGCGACCATGCCGGATCCGATCATCACCCTGGCTCGCACGTTCATGAACCAGCCGACGCACATCCGGGCCGAGGCGCCGCACTCCGCCGCCACCCACGACACCACCGAGCAGTTCGCTTACCGCGCCCACGCCCTCGACAAGGTCGAGATGGTCGGGCGCATTCTGCAAGCCCGCGATCGAGGCGCGACGATGATCTTCACGCGCACCAAACGCACCGCCCAGAAGGTAGCCGACGAACTCGCCGAACGCGGGTTCAAGGTCGGTGCCGTGCACGGTGACCTCGGCCAGGCCGCGCGCGAGAAGGCACTGAAGGCCTTCCGTACCAGCGAAGTCGACGTGCTTGTCGCTACCGACGTGGCTGCTCGCGGCATCGACATCGACGACATCACGCATGTGATCAACTATCAGATCCCCGAAGATGAGCAGGCCTACGTTCACCGCATCGGCCGCACAGGGCGCGCAGGCAAGACCGGTATCGCCGTCACTCTCGTCGACTGGGATGAACTGCCCCGCTGGACGATGATCGACAAGGCGCTGGGTCTGGAGACACCCGATCCGGCCGAGACCTACTCAAGCTCGCCACACCTGTTCGAGGAGCTCAACATCCCGCCCGACGCCACCGGCAAGATCGGCTCGGCCCGGCCTGCCAACAGGGCCAAGCGAGAGCCCGGGCGCAGCTCTGAGGACCGAGGCGACAAGCCGGCCCGTCGAAGCAACCGAACTCGGCGACGCACCCGGGCTGGCAACACCGACGGTGTCCAGCGGGAAGGCCAACCCGGACCCGCCGAGCAGGCCAAGGCCCCAGAATCCGGCGACACCGGCGGCGAGGCGCCAGAGGCTGCGCGGTCGGGGCGTCGGCGCCGGAGGCACCGCCCGAACAAAGCCGCCGCAGGCCCCAGCTAGCCGAAACTCACCCCGCGATGGTCAAACCCGAACGTCGGACTCGGGCCGACATGGTGGCCACGACCGCGATCGTCGGTGTCATCGCGCTGGTGGCGGCCATCGTCTGGTGGATGAGTGACTCCCGAGCAACTATCAGCGATCCGGCGGCGGCACCGGTCCCGAATCTGACGCCGGCCAAGGCGGTGCCGGACTCGCTCACCCCGTTGTGGACCGCGCCCAGCCCCAAAACCACCCAGCCGCTGGTGGTTGCGGGCGCCGTGGTGACCAGCGCCGACGGCGGCATGAAGGGCCGAGATCCCTCCAGTGGTGAAACACTCTGGAGCTTTGCCCGTGACCTCGATCTCTGCGGAGTGACCTGGGTCTACAGCTACGCCGTGGCCGTCTACCCGGATGTACGCGGCTGCGGGCAAGTAAGCACCGTGGACGCCAGGACCGGTCAGCGCGGACCCGCTCGCTCCAGCTACGCCGACCCTAAGGTCACCCTGTCCGGCGACGGCGGGACGGTGCTGTCGGCCGGGGACACCCGGCTGGAGCTGTGGCGCTCAGACATGGTTCGGATGCTTAGCTACGGCGCGCTGGACGCGCCCATCAAGCCTGGTACTCCGGCATTGCCGCTGTGCCGACTAGCCTCGGCGGCAGCGAGTTCTGCTGCGGTATCCGTGCTGGAGGTGTGCGACGGCCAAGCCGATCTGCGGCTGACGCTCCTGCGCCCCTCCGACGAGGAGGACACCCCCGAGGTCAAATACGTGCAACAGACCGGTGTCCGTGACGGCAGCGGCGCCCGGGTGATCGCCGTGGCCGACACGACCACCGCGGTGTACATACCGACCCCAAAGCCGAGACTCGACATCATCGACGACACGGGCACCGTAATCGCCAGCACGGTGGTGCCCACACCGCCTTCTCCGGAGGCCACCATGTCACGGCCCGCGGACCTGATCACTTGGTGGACCGGCGACAGCGTAATGGTGTTCTCCGCCAACAACCTTCAGTACAAGTACACCGTCGCGGCGACGGGCGACAACGCACCCATCGGTCCAGCGACGATCATGGCCGGGCGGTTGATGGTGCCCGTCAGCGGCGGCTACGACGTCTTCGATCCGGTGACCGGCACCAGTGACCGCCACATTCCGTTGCACCGGCCCGCCGGGAAGGACCCGGCGGATCCTGCTGGGCCCGTCGTGCCCGCGGTTGCCGGGTCAATGCTGGTGGAGCAGCGCGGTGCCGATCTGGTGGTGCTCGGATAGACGACGATCAAGCGGGCGAGGCACGAGCCGGCACTGAGGAGTCTGACCAATCAAACCCGGATAGAACGTCAGACCTTGGGGGCGAAAGTCGCCAGTGCTTTACCGCTCTTCCAATGCTTGAGAAGCGCACCCGCGAGTTCCCGGTAGGCCATCGCGCCCTTGTTCTTGCGCCCTGCCAGCACGGAGGAACCTGACGCGCTGGCCTCTGCGAAGCGCACGGTGCGCGGGATCGGTGGCGCCAGCACCGGCAGGCTGTAGCGGTCAGCGACATCGAGCAGCACGTCGCGACTGTGAGTGGTGCGCGAGTCGTACAACGTGGGCAGCGCACCCAGCAGCGCGAGGTCTGGGTTGGTGATCTGCTGAACGTCGGTGATGGTGCGCAGGAATTGACCGACACCTCGGTGGGCCAGCGTCTCGCACTGCAGCGGAATGATCACTTCCTGAGCAGCCGTCAGGCCGTTGAGCGTGAGCACCCCCAGCGACGGCGGGCAGTCGATGATCACCACGTCGAAGTTTCCGGTACCCGACGTTGCCGCCGAGGTGGCTCCGGTACCCGATTTCGCCGCCGGGGCGGCTCGCTTACCTGATCTCGCCGCCGGGGCGGCTCCGGCGACCTTGGTGAGCGCCCGTTTTAGTGCGTACTCCCGGCCTGCCCGCATCAGCAGCATCGCCTCGGCGCCCGCGAGGTCGATGTTGGCGGGCAGCAATGTCATTCCCTCTGAGGTCTCTACCAACGCCATGTCGGGTTCTACATCGCCAAGCAGCACCTCGTGTATCGAGACGGCCAGCTTGTCGGGGTCCTGTCCAAGCGAGAACGTCAGGCAGCCCTGGGGGTCCAAGTCTACGAGCAGCACCCGCTTACCCAGCTCTACCATCGCCGCACCCAGCGATGCCACCGTCGTCGTTTTAGCTACCCCGCCTTTTTGATTGGCGACCGCAAGTACCCGCGTCACACCGACATCCTGTCATGCGCGCGTCGGCGGTGACGAAGCGTGCGGCACAATCGGAGGAGTGAGCCTCCTGCAGCACCGGCTGATACTGCTCCGACACGGCGAAACTGAATGGTCGAAGTCGGGCAAGCACACCGGCAGCACCGAGCTCGAGCTCACGCCACACGGTCGCGAGCAGGCGGCGGCAGCAGCGACGACGCTGCGGCAGCTGCGGCTGGATGACCCCTTCGTCATCAGCAGCCCGCGCAAACGTGCGAGGATCACCGCCGCCCTGGCAGGTCTCACCGTCGACGAAGTCAATCCGCTGATCAGTGAGTGGGATTACGGGGATTACGAGGGGATCACGACGTTCGAGATCCGCCAGGCGGTGCCGAACTGGCTGGTGTGGACGCACGGATGCCCAGGCGGCGAAACCTCCGCGCAGGTCTGTGAACGTGCCGACCGCGCCATCGCGCTGGCACTGCATCACATGGAGTCCCGCGACGTGATCTTCGTCGGGCACGGTCACTTCTCCCGGGCGGTGATCACCCGCTGGATCGAGCTGCCCGTCTACGAAGGGATCCGGTTTGCGATGCCGGCGGTGTCCATCGCGGCGTGCGGCTTCGAGCACGGAGTGCGCCAACTCACCGCGCTGGCGTTGTCCGGCCAACCCGACTCGGCCGCGCTGGCGTGACGCGCGAACCGACGTTCGTCCTCACCGGGCCAGACGGTTTCATCACCGCCGACGGTGTACACACCGCCTTCAGCGAGATCACCGACGCGCGGGCCGCCCTGGCTTCACACAGCGCACCGATCATCTTGGGTGCCTTGCCTTTCGACATCTCTAAACCCGCAGCGCTGATCCGGCCGCAATCGGTGGCACACACCCCAACCCTGCCCGCATGGCCGGCTCGCGAGCTTGCCACCGCGCGGATCGCCGAGACGATACCGACCGCCGACGACCACCACGGACGCGTCGTAACGGCCCTGGGTCGACTGCGCGACCCGGGCAGCGACCTGCAAAAGGTCGTGCTGGCACGTGCGCTGCGGGTGACCGCCGACGGACCACTCGACGCCAGAATCGTGCTGCAGCGACTGGTCGCTGCTGATGGGCGGGCCAATTCCTATCTGGTGGACCTGTCTGCTGCCGGCGAAGGATACTCGGGCACAGTGCTCGTCGGAGCAAGCCCCGAGCTGCTGGTTGCCCGCCAGGGACAGCAGGTCACGTGTCGGCCTTTCGCCGGATCCGCGCCGCGGCTGCCCAACCCTGATGCCGACAAGGCCAACGGCGCCGCACTTGCCGAATCTGCCAAGAACCAATACGAACATCAAGTCGTTGTCGACGCCCTCCGTGAAACTCTCGAACCGCTGTGCACCGAGCTGCAGATCGCGGAGAAACCCGTGCTCAGCAAGACCGCGAGCGTCTGGCACCTCTGCACCCCAATTTCGGGGATCCTACGCGAACGATCCACCACCGCAATGGATCTAGCCATTGCATTGCACCCCACCCCAGCGGTCGGAGGCTCCCCCACGGGCCGAGCCACGGAGCTGATCAACGAGATCGAAGGCGACCGCGGCTTCTACGCCGGCGCGGTGGGCTGGTGCGACCAACGGGGCGACGGCCGCTGGGTGGTTGCGATCAGGTGCGCGCAGTTGTCCGCTGACCGTCGAACAGCCCTCGCACACTCCGGTGGCGGAATCGTCGCTGAATCGGACCCGGACGACGAAGTCGCAGAAACCACAACCAAATTCAGAACGATTCTATCGGCGCTGAAAGTCGAGCCGTGAACGGACTCATCCGGGCCGTCCGTCCGGGAGACGAGATCGAACTGACGGCAATGATCCATGACCTCGCCAAGTTCGAAAGCGCCACCGCTGACTGCACGGTTACTGAGACCCAGCTCGCCGAAGCACTTTTCGGCCCACAACCCACGGTGCACGGCCACCTCGCCGAGGTGGACGGCCGGGCGGCCGCCGGCGCACTGTGGTTCCGCAACTTTTCGACCTGGGACGGCGTGGCCGGCATCCATCTCGAGGATCTGTTTGTGCGCCCGCAGTTCCGCAGACGGGGACTGGCCCACGCGTTGCTCGCGACGCTGGCCCGCGAATGCGTCGATCGGGGCTACACGCGGCTGACCTGGGCAGTGCTTGATTGGAATGTCGACGCCATCGCTCTCTACGAGAGCGTCGGGGGACGGCCGCAGACCGAGTGGATCACCTATCGGGTGTCCGGACCCGATCTCTTGGAGCTGGCAGGCGGCGCCTGAGTCAGCCAGTGCAGTACCGACGGACTGAACAGCAGCGCGAGCACCGCCAACGAGACGAGGGCGGCGAGCACCGCGAGACGCAGCTGACCAGAGCTAAAGATGTACCAGGAGACACCCAGCAGCAGCAGGTTGGCGAACACCGCGATTCCGCGGCCCCATCGCCGCCCGGTCCACAACGCCGTGCCTGCCGCCAACACGGCCGACCCCATGATGACGAACCAGGCGGCCGTGCCGTATCCGCTGATCGCGGCTTCGTGATGGCCCCCAAGTTCGCGGCCTGTGAGCGCGATGGCCATCACGATCGCCAGAGCCCCCTCAACGGTGGTAATGGCGCCGGCCACACGCGCTGACCTGGGAATCATTGCAACAGCCTGCCCGCCAGGTAGCGCACCGCAAGGTCGTAGCCCAGTGGACCCGCGCCGGCCACCACCGCGTCGGCAACGGCGGAAACATAGGAGTGATGACGGAACTCTTCGCGGGCGTGGATGTTGCTCAGGTGCACCTCGACGATCGGCAGTCCGATTGATCTCAGTGCATCAGCGATCGCCACCGAGGTGTGACTATAGGCGGCAGGGTTGATGATGATGCCAGCGCAGTCGGGGCGCGCGGAGTGGATCGCATCGACGAGCACCCCCTCGTGGTTGCTCTGCATGGACCGAACCTGCAGGCCCGATTCCGCAGCCACCGCGCTCACCCTCGCCTCGATCTCAGCCAGCGTGGCGGACCCGTACACCTCGGGTTGCCGGGTGCCGAGCAGGTTCAGATTGGGTCCGTTGACGAGTAGCAGACGACGTTCGGTCACCGTTGTACGGTACCGGCGAGCCACGCGCGGTCAGAAAACGTCCCGCGACGTCGCCCAAACGGGCGCGCTCATATCCCAGATATGCTCACCCCTCGTGCGCGCCGTTCTGATCGTGAACCCGAATGCGACGTCGACGACCCCCGCGGGCCGCGACCTGTTGGCCCACGCTCTGGAGAGCCGGCTGAAGCTAGACGTCGTGCACACCGACCATCGCGGCCACGCGATCGAGATCGCACAGGAGGCGACCCGCGGCGAGGTGGACGTGCTGATCGTGCACGGCGGCGACGGCACGGTGAACGAGGTGGCCAACGGCATCGTCGGCGTGGCGGGACCGGGTAAAGCCGGACCCGCGGTAGGTGTGGTGCCTGGTGGATCGGCCAACGTGTTCGCGCGCGCGCTGGGAATCAGCCCGGACCCCACTGAGGCGACAAACCAACTTGTGGACCTCCTTGACGAGCACCGGATCAGCAAGTGCTGGCGGCGTGTCGGCCTGATGAACTGCCGGGAGCGCTGGGGGGTGTTCACCGCGGGCATGGGGGTCGACGGTGACGTCGTGGCTGCGGTCGAGGCGCAACGGGCGAAGGGACGTAAGGTCACTGCGTCGAGATACATTCGGGTGACACTCCGAGAAATGCTGGCCAATTCGCGCCGCGATCCGACGCTGACGCTGTATTTACCCGACCGTGAGCCGGTCTCCGGCGTGCATTTCGCGTTTGTGTCGAACTCCAGCCCCTGGACCTACGCCAACGCCCGACCGGTATGGACGAACCCAGGCACCACCTTCGAAACGGGTCTGGGTGTCTTCGCCGCGACGTGCATGAGCATCCCGGCCAATCTCAGGCTGGCGCGGCGGATGCTGTCGCGTAACCCGCGCATCGAGGCCAAGCACTTGATCCGCCACGACGACGTTGAGCGGTTGAAGCTGACGAGCGACACGCCGGTGGCATGTCAGATTGACGGGGATTACGTCGGTCTGCGCGAGGAAATGGCATTCACCGCAGTTCCCGACGCCCTCGGTGTCGTTGCTCCGCCCCCCAAGACACGCTGATCAAGCACCTGAACTGCATGAACCGATATTCGAAGCAGGTTCACAGGTGAGATTTAAGGCGCAGATGGTCTCAGCCTAGTACAACGGTATTCGGGATCACCTAACAGCCCTCGGTAGTGAGATAGGACACGTGTGAACGAGATGCTATTGACATCTGTTCAGCCTATGAAAGCATCGATGGCAACAGCACGGAAACATCTCGGTGCGCTTGCACTAACAGCCGAACTACAGCTCGCGCGCTCTGCTGCGCAGATGAGAAGGAGTAGGACTCATGGATTGGCGCCACAAGGCGGTCTGTCGCGACGAGGACCCGGAACTGTTCTTCCCGGTGGGAAACAGCGGACCGGCACTCGCCCAGATCGCTGACGCGAAGATCGTCTGCAACCGTTGCCCGGTTACCGCCGAGTGCCTGAGCTGGGCACTGGAGTCAGGCCAGGATGCTGGAGTCTGGGGCGGTATGAGCGAGGACGAGCGTCGCGCACTCAAGCGCCGCAATGCCCGCACCAAGGCGCGCAGCGGGGTCTAACCAAAATTTGACACGTGAATTACGCCCCGACGCGAGTCGGGGCCGTAACTATGCGAACGCAGCCGTAACTATGCCGACGCAGCCGTAACTATGCGAACGCAGTGGGCACGAAGGTTCTCGGTCGGCCCGCCGGCCGTGGGTGAATCATTATTGGCCCGTACGGCCACGTCTGCCGATCGGCACCCGCAGAATCACATCGGTGCCACCTGCTGTGAGGTCGTGCATGCTCAACGATCCGTCGAGTTCCGCCGAGACCAGCGTGCGCACGATCTGCAGGCCGAGGCGGTCAGATTTCTCCAGGCTGAAACCCTCCGGCAGCCCACGCCCGTCGTCGTGAACTACGACGTCGAGCCAGCGGGCGGAACGTTCGGCACGGATCGTGACGCAGCCCTGCGCCGTAGTCGTGTCGAAAGCATGCTCGATCGCGTTCTGTACGAGCTCGGTGATCACCATGATCAGCGCGGTGGCGCGGTCGGCGTCCAGGACACCCAAATCACCGACGCGGTTGATGCGGATCGGGGTGTCGACCGTGGCGACGTCGTTCATGATCGGCAGTATCCGGTCGACGACCTCGTCGAGATTGACCTCTTCGTCCACCGACATCGATAGGGCATCGTGGACCAGCGCGATTGATGAAACCCGCCGCACGGACTCGATCAGCGCCTCACGGCCCTCTGCGTTGTTGGTGCGGCGCGCCTGCAGACGCAGCAGCGCCGCAACCGTCTGCAAGTTGTTCTTAACCCGGTGGTGGATCTCGCGAATCGTGGCGTCCTTCGACAGCAGGGCCCGGTCGCGTCGTTTGATCTCGGTGACGTCGCGAATCAGCACCACCGCCCCCACTGCGGCGCCGTGCACGACCAACGGCAGCGTGCGCAGCAAGACCGCCGCACCCCGGGCATCGACTTCCATCCGCATGCTGGACCCGCCGGCCAACGAATCACGGACATGGTTGGCCAGCTCCTGAGCCTCGAAGGGATCCGAGATCAGCGGACGGGTGACGCTGATCAGATTGTGGCCCTCCAGCTCAGCAGACAGTCCCATTCGGTGATAGGCCGATAATGCGTTCGGGCTGGCAAAGGCGACTACGCCCGTGTCGTCGAGCCGGATGAAGCCGTCGCCCACCCGCGGGCTTGATCGGGACACCGCGAGATCACCAACGTTGGGAAAAGTGCCCTCGGACAGCATGCGCAGCAGGTCGCCGGCACAGTCGACGTATGCAGTCTCCAACGGACTAGCCTGGCGCGGCGCCAGCGATGTCTCATGGGTGAGAACTGCGACGACGCCGCTGCCGTGGCGCACCGGCACCGCCTCGACTTTGAGGCGAGCTGAACCGAATCGACCTTCCACGGTCGCGCGGCCGATCACGCCGGAGGAGAAGGCCGCATCCACGATCGGAACGTCACCCGTGCCGGCGAAGGTGCCGACCGCGTCAGCCAGCAGCACAGTCGCGGCGGTGTTGGGCCGTACCTGGGCCACGCAGACGACCTTCCTGTCATCGCGGCGTACCCACAGCAGATAGTCAGCGAAGGAGAGATCGGCCAGTAGCTGCCATTCAGCAACGACAGCGTGCAGGTGATCGACGGCACTGCCAGGTAGGACGGTGTGTTCGGCGAGTAGATCACCGAGGGTGGACATGACCTACCGCGTTCTGCACTTCGGCGTCACCGGGACGCTAGCTGATGACCGCGATGAGATCGCCCGCCTGAATGACGTCGCCAACGGCCACGCTCACCTTGCTGACGGTGCCGGCAACCTCAGCGAGCACCGGAATCTCCATCTTCATCGACTCGAGCAGCACCAAGGTGTCGCCTTCAGCGATCTGATCGCCTTCGTGGACCATGACCTCGAGCACACTGGCCACGATCTCCGCGCGAACATCCTCGGCCATCTTCACCCCACTCCACTCACCGCTGGCGCTGTCGGGTCCTATCGAACCACACCCCCGGCCAGGCAACCCTGTCACTGGGCCGTGAGACAATGGCCCACATACGCCCGAGGAATGTGGGCCGGACACCCCCCGACGACATGGAGGAACATCATGGCCAAGCGTGGCCGCAAGAAGCGCGACCGTAAGCATGCCAATGCCAATCACGGAAAGCGGCCGAACGCTGGCTCAAAGTCGGTGCGCTAACCCCGCCGAATGATCGTGGTGCGGCTGATCTCGATCCGAAGCCGCGCACGCAGGCCCTCCGGGGCGTGTTCACCACCGCACTTGGTGGCGATCATGGTCTTGATCCTCTCCTCGACGCCGTAATGCCGCAAGCACGTCGGGCACACCTCGAGGTGCTCGCGCAGCTTGTCCCGGGTCTCGACGGTGCATTCGCCGTCGAGCAGCGTCCAGACCTTGGCGATGACCGCAGCGCACTCAGGATGATTCGGGTCGATCGGGCCCATCGGCGGGGTCCAGCGCTCCTCCTGACTCATGACGGGACCTCCTCGGGCGCGTCGAGCTGCTCACGACGCAGAAAGCCGCGCTCCCGGGCCACATCGACCAAAGATTCGCGTAGCTGGCGTCTGCCGCGATGCAATCGCGACATCACCGTCCCAATCGGCGTGTCCATGATTTTGGCGATCTCCTTGTACGGGAAGCCCTCCACATCGGCGTAGTACACCGCCATTCGGAACTCATCGGGCAACGCCTGCAGGGCTTCCTTGATCTCTGTATCGGGTAGTAAATCCAGTGCCTCGACCTCGGCGGACCGCAGCCCGGTCGAGGAGTGTTGGGCGCTGGCCGCCAGCTGCCAGTCAGTGACCTCTTCGGTCGGATACTCAGCTGGCCGACGTTGCTTCTTGCGGTAGCTGTTGATGTAGGTATTGGTCAAAATGCGATACAGCCATGCCTTGAGGTTCGTCCCCTCACGGAAGGAGCGGAATCCGGCGTAGGCCTTGACCATGGTTTCCTGCAGCAGATCCTCCGCGTCGGCGGGATTGCGCGTCATGCGCAGCGCACCGCCGTAGAGCTGATCGAGCAGCGGTATCGCCTCACGTTCGAACCGAGCCGTCAACTCGGCATCGGATTCCTCATGCTTGGAATCGGGCTGAGACTCGGGGGGCGCGGGGCCCGGGTCCTGCTCGTCCAGGGCCGCATCGGAAGCCGACCCATCGGTGTCTGTCATCGTGGGAAGCACCGTCCCTTCTGTAGCGGCGACGCCAAACAGGTCCGGCACCTCGACCGAACGCGACGAAGCCTCCATGGCCAACGCTGGCACCATCGTTCCCTTCCGCCGATCCTAGAGGTAGCCACCGACGACCTTCTCCGGCAGCAATACGCCCGCTACAACTGTCGCCAATAACAGCGCCGACGGCGACCATTGTTCCCAGGCACCCCCCAGGATCACATGGCGATCCCGACGGCGGTGACCGCGAACATCGGTGCCCTTTAGCGCGCGAATATCGCGGGAATATGCTGAGGCCCATGTCACTCGCCGGAAAAACCATGTTCATCTCGGGCGCCAGCCGCGGTATCGGGCTGGCGATCGCCAAACGAGTCGCCGCCGACGGTGCCAACATCGCCCTCGTAGCCAAGACAGCCCAGCCGCATCCCAAACTGCCCGGCACGGTCTACACCGCGGCCAAGGAGATCGAGGAGGTCGGCGGGCAGGCGCTGCCGATCGTCGGAGACGTCCGCGACGGTGATTCGGTGGCCGCAGCTGTCGCCAAGACCGTCGAGCAGTTCGGCGGCATCGACATCTGTGTGAACAATGCCTCGGCGATCAACCTGGGCTCAATCGAAGAGGTGCCACTGAAGCGCTTCGACCTGATGAACGGTATCCAGGTGCGCGGCACCTACACAGTGTCACAGGCTTGCATCCCACATATGAAGGGCCGAGACAACCCGCACATCCTGACGCTCTCGCCGCCTATCTTGCTGGAGTCCAAGTGGTTGCGGCCAACCCCGTACATGATGGCGAAATTTGGTATGACGTTGTGCGCGTTGGGAATTGCTGAAGAGATGCGCGAGGCGGGCATCGCCTCCAACACCCTGTGGCCGCGAACGATGGTAGCGACGGCCGCCGTGCAGAACCTCCTCGGCGGTGACGAGTCGATGGCGCGCTCACGCAAACCCGAGGTGTATTCCGACGCCGCCTACGTTGTGCTGAGCAAACCCGCCAGCTACACCGGTAACACCCTGCTGTGCGAAGACGTGCTGCTGGAGGCAGGTGTCACCGAGCTGTCGCAATACGACTGCATTCCAGGATCAGACCTGGGTGTCGACTTCTGGGTCGAAGGCGCCAACCCGCCTGGATACAAGCAGCCCTGACCTCCCCACTCCCGAACCCGCACTCTCGCGTGCCGTTCGAGTTGGCTTACGCGGTGGTGTCGGCCATTGAGTGCTCGGGGGTTAGAGCAGCGTGGGCTGCTGCGGGCCGGCGCCCTCGATGAGTTCTGGCCCGTTGTTGCGGACGTTGTTCACCAGGCGCGACACTTCGCGGAATTCGATGCGGTCAAGGTCGCCGTGGCCGCGGAGCAAGCCTTCGTCGACCGGTGCGTCGGGGTCGAGCCAGCGGTCCCAGTCGGCCCCGTTGATCGTCAGCGGCATCCGGTCGTGGATGTCGGCGAGCGGACCCAAGGCATCGGCGGTAAGGATGGTGCAGCTCAACAATGGCGGCTCAGCGCAGGCCGCCCCAGCCTCTTTGCGGGGCCACCAGCTCGACCACAAGCCGGCCATGAACAGCGGCTCTTGGTCCCCGGCGTACATGTAGAACGGCGTCTTGACACCCTTGGCTTGTCCGATTTGAGCCCACTCGTACCAACCATCCATCGGGACCAGGCAGCGCTTACTCTTCGCCGAGCCGCGGAACGCCGGCGAGCTGGTGACCTTTTCGGAACGGGCATTGATCAGCAGTGGGCCCTTGGTGTCCGGGCCGCCGTCGGCGGTGGCCTTGACCCACGGCGGTATCAGCCCCCAACGCATCCTGCGCACCCGGCGCGTCGACTCGTCACCAGGCTCGGCATGGCGTTTGACCAGCACGCTGACGGTTTGCGTGGGTGCGACGTTGTAGTTGGGGGCCAGGGACTGTTCCTGCCCGGTGACCTCATCTATTGCGTTGATTTTCTCGGCCAGAAGCGCCGGATCTGTCGTGACCGCAAATCGCCCACACACAGTCCCCATGGTGGCAGAGACCGGGGACAGGCAAGAATGGGAACCCGTGAGCACCTGGCCGGCCCCGTGCACCGCAACCCCTGTGCAAGCGACCGTCACCGTGCCCGGTTCGAAGTCACAAACCAACCGGGCACTGGTATTGGCGGCGTTGGCCGTCCCGCAGGGCCCCTCGACGATCAGCGGTGCGCTGCGCAGCCGCGACACCGACCTGATGATCGGCGCACTGCAGGCGCTCGGTGTCAGCGTCGAAGCTTCCGGCTCCGGGGACACCGAGCTGGCCGTCGGCGGCTCGCTTGCACCGCAGCCCGGTCTGCGTATCGACTGCGGTCTGGCGGGTACGGTATTGCGGTTCGTGCCGCCGGTGGCAGCACTGAGCACCGAAACGGTTACCTTCGACGGCGACGAGCAGGCCCGCTCCCGCCCGATCGCGCCACTGCTCAGCGGGCTGCGCGGACTCGGGGTGAGCATCGAGGGCGACAAGCTGCCCTTCGCCGTCCGCGGCGGCGGGTCGGTGCGCGGTGGCACAGTCGAGATCGACGCGTCAGGCTCCTCGCAGTTCGTTTCGGGGCTACTGCTGTCGGGTGCCACATTCACCGAGGGATTAACGATCCTGCACAGCGGGGACCCGGTGCCATCCGCGCCGCACGTGGCCATGACGGTCTCGATGCTGCGCGAGGCCAGCGTCGACGTCGACGACTCCCAACCGAACCGCTGGCATGTATCTTCCGGCCCGATAGCGTTGCGGCACTGGATCATCGAGCCAGACCTGTCCAATGCGGTGCCGTTCCTGGCCGCCGCTGTGGTCAGCGCCGGCACAGTCGGCGTTACGGGGTGGCCGATGGTGAGCACACAGCCGGCAGAGGCCATCGTGTCGATCCTCGAAGCCCTCGGCGCCGTTGTGCGCCAGGTCGGTTCGAATCTGGAGGTGCACGGTTCGGAGAGCTACGGCGGCATCGACATCGACCTGAACGACGTCGGCGAGCTCGCCCCGTCGGTCGCTGCGATGGCCGCACTTGCCACCCCCGGGTCGGTGTCGCGGCTGGGGGGCATCGCTCACCTGCGTGGCCACGAAACCGATCGGTTGAGCGCACTGTGCACCGAACTCAACGGGCTCGGCGGCCAGTGCGAGGAGTCCCCGGACGGGTTGATCATCACCTCGCGAACGCTGCACTCCGGTGTGTGGCGGTCCTACGCCGATCACCGGATGGCAACGGCGGGTGCGATCGTCGGCCTGCGGGTTCCCGGAGTGGAGGTCGAGGACATCGGTACCACCGCCAAAACGCTGCCCGACTTCCCACAGCTGTGGGCAGGCATGCTGGCCGGTCTGACCGCGGATCTTTAGAGGCAGGCACGCTTGAGTCCACGCGAATACGACGAGACCGATGTCCGGGTGCGACCCGGCCGGAGCTCGCGGCCGCGGACCAAGACCCGCCCCGAACATGCCGACGCGCTGGAGGCAATGGTCGTCGCAGTTGACCGCGGCCGGTGGGGTTGCGTACTCGGCGGCGACCCTGCCCGCCGGGTGACCGCGATGCGCGCCCGGGAGTTGGGCCGCACGCCGATCGTCGTCGGTGACGATGTCGACATCGTCGGCGACCTTTCAGGCCGCACCGACACCCTGGCCAGGATCGTCCGTCGCGGGCAACGCCGAACGGTGCTGCGCCGCACCGCCGATGACACCGATCCGACAGAGCGGGTCTTCGTCGCCAACGCCGACCAACTGCTGATCGTCGTTGCGCTTGCCGACCCCCCGCCGCGAGCGGGCCTGGTCGAACGCGCGTTGATCGCCGCTTACGCCGGTGGGCTCCAACCGATCTTGTGCCTAACCAAGACCGATCTCGCGCCGGCAGGGCCGTTCGCCGCGCAGTTCGCCGACCTCGATCTGACCATCATCACCGCCGGCCGCAGCGACCAACTCGACGAGGTGGTGTCCCTACTGGCCGACAAGGTCACCGCCCTCCTCGGCCACTCCGGGGTGGGCAAGTCCACTTTGGTGAATCGCCTTGTCCCCGAGGCAGAACGGGCGACCGGCGTGGTGACCGACGTCGGCAAAGGCCGGCATACTTCGACGCAATCGGTGGCCCTGCCCTTGGAGTTCGGCGGGTGGGTGATCGACACGCCTGGTATCCGGTCTTTCGGGCTCGCCCACATCGCGCCCGCCGATGTGATGATGGCGTTCTCCGATCTGGCCGGGGCGATCACCGACTGTCCACGGGGGTGCGGGCACATGGGTCCGCCCGCGGACCCGGAGTGTGCCCTCGATGCGCTATCGGGCCCGGCCCTGGGGCGAGTCAGGGC
>DAOUYK010000302.1 GCA_030666145.1 Mycolicibacterium sp.
CCACTCGGCCTCGAACGTCTCGGGCGAGAACCGGCCGACACTGGTCACGTCAGCGATCAGGTCCCAGATCGCTTCGGCCGACGCTGCCATATGGACCGTCACCTCGGCATGCATAGGCGCATCCTACAAACCCGTGACGCGTGGACTTGCGCGGGGAATGCCTTGGCCTGGTCGAAGGTCTGTCGGGTTTGTAGGCAGTGGTGGAGTTGGCCGAGGAGTTTGTCGAACAGGTGGCGGTTGGCGGCGGGTAGATAAGCGTGCCGCCGCACCGATCGTTTCACCCTGCTTTTCGCGCTGGACTCGGCCTTGGGTTCACGCTCACTTACCACTAGCCTCGATCTACGGATGGATTGGGTGTGTACGGGGTGTTGAAACGAGGGAGGTGCCCTCTGAGCTGGGATGATTGGGGTTCTCGCACAACACTCTGACCCGCGTAAGAAAGGCACTTCCGATGCAGGCGTCGCTGGCCGAACAGAAGGGCGAGGTGGCCGAATGACCCTAGCGGCGCAGATCGTGCGCTCTGCCGTCGCGGCCAGCGGTGGCCTTGGCGAACCGTGGTGCTCAGACCTCGGTCAGCTCGCTACAGACGCGGTTCGTGTCAGCAATCGACTGATAGTGGTCGAAACGGACTGTGACACATATGGGCCATCTGTTGGCCGCGGCTGGCAGATCACCGTGTACGAGGTCCCCGACGACGGTGGAGAGGCCGCACCGATCGCGGTGGTCGCCGCGGACAACGGTGACCCAGTTCCGACGCTCACGTCGGTGATACAGGAAACCGGGCGACCGATGACCTGGACGCGTATAAAGTCTGGCATTTATCGATCTGGCCCGTACCTCGTTGGGCGGCTCGATACTCGTGAGTGGTTCGCCGAAGGTCCAGGTGTCGATCGGTGCTTCGATCACAAGGCGCAGGCCCAGGCCGCCTGCGACTCCGCACGCGCGGCATGTAGTTCCACCGAGGGCTGACGGTCGTGCCCGTGATGTCACTCGTTGTCGCTTAGCTGCCAATCGGCTTGTCCGAGTGCCGCCCGGCGCGAGCGGTCGGCGCGGGCAAGTAGGCGTTCGGCAGCACCAGCGCGGCGGCTGCTGCGACGGCAAGCACGTAGACGGGCAGCACAGGGGCGGAGGAAGGCTCGTTAAGAACTGCCCGCAGTGGGCCGGCTGGATACCCTTCAGTACCAGGGTTCTGAGCCTTGACCGGCGCCGGAGGCATACCCGTTGGCGGTTACTGGCTCCGAACCGTTGATGCGGATTCGTGTGGGTTTAGACACATCGGCGGCGGTGTCCTGTCTCGGATTCGATATCCCGATATCTTTGCCGGGGGTAGTTCAGTCACGGGTTTGGATGCTCACTTTCGGGCTTTTTCCGCTGGGCTATCGTGTTTAACCACTGGCAGCTTGAAGCGTTCTGCAACTAACTAGCTACATAAAGTCGCGGGCACTGAGCATACGAATCGAAGATCTTGGCGACTATCGCACATGGCGACTTGACACCCACCGCCGCTACGCTGCCAAGTACACCGAGGGTGTCGCGCACACCGCGTTCACCCCCGTGCAACAACACAAGAGCTAGGACATCCCCAACGCCCAAGGCGATCCAGCGGGACATAAACTCAGCGTTCGGAGAAGGATGGTTACTGCCATGACTTACACTGCGACCCTCACCCGCGAGGACGGTATGTGGCTCGGCGAAGTCCAGGGCCTGGCCGGTGTTCATGCCTACGCGCGGACCTTGACCCGGCTACGCCAGGAGTTGGCCGTCGCGATCATCCTGTCCAACGACATCGACGATACCGAAGTTGGCCTCGACGACGACACCGAAATCGAGATCGAGTTCCAGGTCGCAGACGATCCATTGCTTACCCAGGCGTTCACACTCGCGCAGCGGCGCCACCAGCTCCGACACGCTGAGGAAGCCCTCGTAGCCCAAACATCTTCGGTGGCACGCTCACTCGTTGATGCAGGCTGGTCCGTTCGAGACACTGCGGGCGCGTTGGACGTCACTGCGGGCAGAGTATCCCAACTCGCGAAGCTCACTGACCTGATAGGAGTTCCATTTCGCCGCGCGAGAACAGGATCTGAATAGCGCACCCGTCCTGGTGTGCGACCGTCAGATGTTGGCCATGCAGGTGGCGATATGTCCGCGGCGCACTCCTGCGTTCAACTCGGCCGATCTGGCCAACATCTGCACTATATTTCTGCTGCACAGCAGAATTGGAAACGAATTGCACCGCTGCTGCCTGGCTGAGAAGTTCGAAGACGGCCCTCACCTACGCCTCCGGTACCACTGGAGTCGACTAAAGGGGATTCAGCCCTGCCTCAGGCGGGAGGTGGCTGCGTAAACCCTCCCAGCAACCTCACAGCTCGCCAGCAACCTCAGCACAGGCTTGATGGGTAATTTATGCGCCGAAGGGCACAGCAATGTCTCGCGGTCGCGGGCGCGCCGCAAGAAGCGAGAAGGTAAGGGGTTTAACGATGTTGAAGATGCTCGGTCTAGTAGGTGCCTGTCTCGCCGCACCCGCCATTGCTATGGCCACCCCGGCGAGCGCGGAGCCCAACGCGTTCACACCCGGGGACTGCTCTGCACAGGCAGCTGCCACTTGCAATGTCGGCCATATGGATCCCACCAACCCAACGAATCCTGACAGCCTGATGAGTCCGATGGGTATAAGTCCGATGAGCCCTGCGAGTCCGATGTTGATCCCTCTCAGCCCGATGAGTCAGGTGAACCCTAACCAGCAGTGACTCTCGTTAATGCGGGGTTTGGGGCCTGTCGCCCTCACTTCGCATCCTCGTCTATCCCCGGACATGCCGGTGATGCGCGTCGAGATGCAGAACTAGGCAGAGTCCTCCCCGGTGGTGGCATGCTGGCTGGCTATCGTCGAGCTGCGCGAGATAGTCGGTTTCGATTTCAATGAAGCGCGGCTCAAACCGTCACTCGCCGTTGGTTATCCAGCGTCTGGCTGCCTCGGTCTGCCCTGCCGGGAAATGCTTGACCTCTGCGGACACAAAATGTGACGTGAGATGCTCCGCAACGTCTCCCAGCGCCGAGTCTGTTACAACGGCGAGCTTCTTTACGTGCTTCTGATGATCTCGAAAAAAGCGGAAGTGACTGATCATCGACCCGAAATCCGCCCATCCTGGAAATGATCCGACATCGATAATGAGCCCAGCGAGATCGCCGGTTGCCTGGATCTGTGGGTCGACTGCTTTGGTCAACGTGACAAAGTCGTCCTTCTCGAGCCGGGACTGCGGTCGCACAAGCAGGATGGAATGCGCGGCATCGAGGTCGTAGTCAATCATGTATCGCTCCTGGGTGATCGTTGGGAATCACGCGCTAAACGCGCCGGTAGCATACAAAGTGTGCGCTTGCGCACCGGAGCGAGGTAGGGGCGAATGTCATCGATGCGCACCCGGACGTCGATGCCAGAGGTCGATATTCTGCCACCGGACGGTGATGGCTGATGGCTGATGGCTGATGGCTGATGGCTGATGGCTGATGGCTGATGGCTGATGGCTGATGGCTGATGGCTACACGTAACACCGCTC
>DAOUYK010000266.1 GCA_030666145.1 Mycolicibacterium sp.
GGCAATTATCCTCCGCTGGATGCTCGCCGGCATGCTCTTCATCTTTATCATGTTGTGCTTTGGAGCACGCATATCCGGCCAGTATGCCGACGCTGCATCACATTTCTTTTACTTTGCCGGCGCACTGCTGATGTTGTACGTCATAGATCATGATGATCGAAAGCAACTGGGCAACTGAGGTAAATGTGGCGCTGCGGATCACGTCGCTGCCCATGGGAAGTGAGGCGTTGGCCCTGCTTCGGCTTCCGCTGGTGCTCCCGGCGTTGCAGGCCATCGGACGGATAAGCAGCGCGCTGTTCGGATCCACTGGTGTGGGCCGCGACATCCCGAATATGTTGCGCATCCTCGCCGATCTCCCCGAACCGACAGCGTCAGCAGTGTTCGCGCGAACACTGCGGGCGGTGGTCGATTGGCGCGGCCAGGTGGTGACCATGCTCGACCGGTGTTATTTGACACAATCCGTTCCCGTGCAACTGATCTGGGGTAGCAAAGATTCGGCCATTCCAGTCAATCACGCCGAGATGGCGCATGCGGCGATGCCGGGTTCGCAAATGGAGATTTTCCAGGGCTCGGGCCATTTCCCGTTTCATGACGACCCAGACCGCTTCGTCGAGGACGGCCAGAAGTTCATCGAGTCCACCGAGCCCGCCGTGCACAACCAGGACTACCTTCGAAGCCTGCTGCGGGCAGGCATCAGCGAGAGCACCATCTCAGGCTCGGTCGACACTCAGGTCGCGGTACTAGACGCCATGGGCGCCGACGAACGTAGCGCAACCTGACCCGCTGACGTAGCGCAACCTGACCCGATGAGGGGATAGCACGTAGTATTGATATAGGACAAACTCATGGCAATCGACGTGACAGTGCTGCGCGTATTCACCGACCGGCAAGGTAGATTCGGCAATCCCCTAGGCGTGGTAGACGCGGCCACCGTGCATCCGACCGACCGGCAGCGTATCGCTACCGAATTGGGTTACAGCGAAACCATATTCGTCACCCTGCCCGATGAAGGATCGAGCACCTCGCACGCCCATATCCACACGCCCGCCACCGAACTCCCCTTCGCCGGGCATCCCACGGTTGGCGCATCCTGGTGGCTGATGAACCAAGGGAGACCGGTGAAGACGTTGCAAGTGCCGGCTGGGATTGTCCAGGTGAACTACCCGGAGGACCTGACATCTATTAGCGCCCGCGCCGAGTGGGCGCCCGACTTCTCGATCCACGACCTCGCCACCATCGACGAGCTGTCGGCCGCCGATCCTGATGACTACGCCGACGATGCCGGGCACTACCTGTGGACCTGGCTAGACGAACCCGCAGGCACCGTCAGATCCAGGCTTTTCGCCACTAACTTGGGGGTGCGCGAGGATGAAGCCACGGGTTCAGCAGCCGTCCGCATGACCGAGCACCTCAGCCGCGACCTGACTATCGTCCAGGGGCAGGGGTCGATCATCGAGACCACCTGGAGCCCCGATGGTTGGGTATTGGTTGCCGGGCGCGTTATCGCCGAGGCCCCCCGTCAGATCGACTGAGTGGGCTCGCTCTGCGCTGAAACCGCCCGATGCGCTCGCAGCGCCGCAATCTCCCGCTCGAAGTCTTCGGCTGACGAGAATGACCGGTAAACCGAGGCGAACCGCAGATAGGCCACCTCGTCAAGCGCACGCAGCGGCCCGAGGATCGCCAGGCCTACCTCCTGACTGGGCACTTCCGCAGAGCCCGTCACACGCACCGCATCCTCGACTTGCTGAGCCAGCAGATTGAGCGCGTCATCGTCCACTTGACGACCCTGGCAGGATCGGCGCACGCCCTTGATCACCTTCTCCCGGCTGAAGGGCTCCGTGACTCCGCTGCGCTTGACCACCGCCAGCACCGCGGTCTCAACGGTAGTGAACCGTCGCCCGCATTCGGGGCATGACCTGCGCCGGCGAATTGCCTGCCCTTCATCGGTCTCGCGGGAATCAACAACCCGAGAATCGGGATTACGGCAGAAAGGACAGTGCATCACCGCTCCTTTGCCGAACCCGCAGACAACCGCTTCGAACTCCTCCGAGCGTACCTGCGCGATACGCGAATGGCCCCGCCCAGGGCGTTGTGTTGTGTACCTCACGTCGTAGTCCCCTAGTGTCCTTGAGCAGCAGGGATTTTGGACTGTCAGTTGCGCCCGTCAGCTGACGGGCGCAATTAGTGTCTGTCCTGCATTCAGCGCCACCGTCTCGAGTTCGTTCAGTTCGCGGATCCGCTCGATGACATCTCCGACCGGCGCGTCCGGCGCCACCCGTTGCGCCACCTGTTGCAGCGACTCCCCGGCCTGCACCTGCACCACCGCCAGACGACTGGGGATCTCGGCCTGGGGGCCGACCACGCCTCCGAACTGAGCGACCAGACCTAGCCACAACGTGATCGCGCCGGCGATAAGCGCCAGCACGACGGTCGTCGCAGGTGTGACCGGTCGCCGCCGATGCGATACTCGCGAGAACAGCAAGCCCGTTCCGCTGCGATGCATAGGCGCCCCGGGAAGGCGCGGCGAACACGGCCTGCGTGTCGCTGCGGCCGGCCGCAGGCGCGGCACATCGACCACGCGGGTCCTGACCGCACCCCGAACGTCGCGCTGGGACTCACACACAAAATCGCTCCTGGCCTCGCGAGTGTCGAGGATGGTCATTTGTTTGCCCTTTCCATTTCGAAGTTTTCGCTCTTATGTTCGAAAGTTTACTCGATCACATGTTCGATTGATAGAACATGTGATCGAACTGTTTCGAACGCTAATACGATCCACCGACAAGTTCCCCCCGGCCGCATCGGGCCGTAAGCTGCCGGCGGCTGCGGCGACACGTCTCGAACACATGTTTGATTATTGGAGTGGTCCGGGTTACATTCGGCCTCATGGGCGATGACAGCAGTGGCACCACAGATACCGCCGGCACACGCGGTAGGCGCGATTCGGACCTCACCGAGCGTCAACGCACGATTCTCGATGTCATCCGCGCCTCGGTGACCACTCGTGGATACCCGCCGAGCATCAGAGAGATCGGAGATGCGGTCGGTCTGACCTCTACCTCATCGGTCGCCCACCAACTACGCACCCTCGAGCGCAAGGGCTATCTACGTCGCGACCCCAACCGCCCCCGCGCGGTCGACGTGCGTGGTTCGCACGACGCCGACGGTCCAACCGTGACTACAGAAGTGTCAGGTTCTGATGCCTTGCCCGACCCCACCTACGTCCCGGTACTCGGACGGATCGCGGCCGGTGGGCCCATCCTGGCCGAGGAAGCTGTCGAAGACGTTTTCCCGCTGCCGCGCGAACTGGTCGGTGAGGGTTCGTTGTTCCTACTCAAGGTGGTTGGTGAATCTATGGTCGACGCCGCGATCTGCGACGGCGACTGGGTGGTTGTCAGGCAGCAGAGCATCGCCGACAACGGCGATATCGTCGCAGCGATGATCGACGGTGAGGCCACCGTGAAGACCTTCAAGCGCACGCGTGGTCAGGTTTGGCTGATGCCGCACAACCCAGCATTCGATCCCATACCCGGCAATGACGCCGCCGTGCTCGGAAAGATCGTCACCGTCATCCGAAAGATCTGACGTTGGCTGGCTGCCGCGACTACTCCCCCGGGGTGAAACCGTTCGCGCGAGCTATTCCCTCACTGACGAACCAAATCTCGGCCGGTGCTTCGTCATAGTCGGCGCTCTCGGGTATCCAGTACAAACCCGACTTGGTGTCCGCCTTGATCGGATAGCCCTCAGGAACGCCGCCCGGTTCATCCAACGGCAGATGCAGCAAGGGAGCCGTAGGCATCGGTTCATCGACGTCGACCCGCGCGTGGCGGCCGGCGTCGGTCGCCGGTTCCCGATCGAAAACGTCCGACGGTTCTTGCTCGCTCGTACCGATCGGATCCCCCCCGGAAACGATCTCGGCGGCCGTAGGAATTCGCGTCGGCGCAGTATCGACCGCATCCGGGTCTTCCTGCTCGACACCAAGTTCCCGGAACTCGTCGTCGGATTCGTACGGCGACTCGGTTCGCACCGGCGCGCCCCAGAAGCTCAGCGGCTCAGCGGAGAACTCATCGGAGGTGGAAGGCGCGGCCGGCCCGGCTGAAGTCAAGGAACCGAGCCCCTCACGGGCATAGCGGTCGCCGAACAGCGCGTCCTCTCGACCGGGCTCGTCGCGCGAATCCTCAGCCGCTAGAACAGGTTCGAATCCCCTACCATCGTCGG
>DAOUYK010000109.1 GCA_030666145.1 Mycolicibacterium sp.
TTGCACGGGAACGGATTGTGTCAAATAACACCGGTCGAGCATGGTCACCACCTGGCCGCGCCAATCGACCACCGCCCGCAGTGTTCGCGCGAACGCCGCTGACGCTGTCGGTTCGGGGAGATCGGCGAGGATGCGCAACATTTTCGGGATGTCGCGGCCCACGCCTGTGGATCCGAACAGCGCGCCGCTTATCCGTCCGATGGCCTGCAACGCCGGGCGCACCAGCGGAAGCCGAAGCAGGGCCAACGCCTCACTTCCCATGGGCAGCGACGTGATCCGCAGCGCCACATTTACCTCAGTTGCCCAGTTGCTTTCGATCATCATGATCTATTACGTACAACATCAGCAGTGCGCCGGCAAAGTAAAAAAAATGTGATGCAGCGTCAGCATACTGGCCGGATATGCGTGCTCCAAAGCACAACATGATAAAGATGAAGAGCACGCCGGCGAGCATCCAGCGGAGGATAATTGCCGGAGGTCTCAGCCACTCGAGTGTGACGAGGCTTACGAATGTTCCCAGTGCAACAATCGATTCCACGAAAGCGATGCTGAGGAACATGGGTGTTTGTGGCAGGTTCCCCATCCATGTGTCTTCAAATTGCGCGATGAACCAAGCTGGGGCCGTCCATACCATCCATTTATCAATGGAAGCTTGCGTAAAGATCATCAAGATCAGAAGTGTGACTGCCAATCGCATAAAAACCATGGGGTTTAACGATGCGGGCATGTATGCACTCTCCCTTGTCTGAAACGGCGAGGGTGGGATTCGAACCCACGAACGGGCAAACCCGTTACCGGTTTTCAACACCGGCGCCTTGAGCGCTCGGCCACCTCACCAAGTTGTTGTGTGCGCGTCGAGTGCGGAACGGATCGAAGTGTACCCGGTTCACGCAGCACCACACAGCCACCTGCGAGTACGCCTCAGGAGGTCATAGTGCCCGGGTTCCTGCCAGAAGAATGCCCCGCTAGTTGCTGGGATTTCGGCCCGTGCATAGCCGCGGAGGTCATGTTCAACATCATGGGCTTTGCTCTTTCGTCGACCAGGCCGCTGCCGGGTCGGCAAGCATCCTGCGCCGGCTACTCCCTGTCTTCTGAATCGGGGCGCTCGCTGTGTGGATCGGCGTCCCTAGGGAATGGCGCCAGGTTCGCCAAAGTGGCCACAACGTTTACAGTCGCAGGGCAGCAAGCTGTTTGTGCGCAGCGATCGGGGGTTAGACGGTGGACGAGTTGAAACCCGATCGCATCATGGCCATCGGCTGCGGTTATTGCCAGGCGAAGGTGTTGTTGTCCGCAGTAGGGCTGGGGCTGTTTACGGTGCTGGGAGAGCAGGCAATGACTGCAGCCGAGATTGCCGAGCGGCTAGACCTAGTGCCCCGACCAGCGACGGATTTCCTCGACACCTTGGTCTCGGTGGGTCTGCTTAGCCGCGACGGCGACGGTCGGCAGGCCCGGTATCGCAACACCGCCGAGACGGCCCATTTCCTGGACGAGAACAGCCCCGCATATCAAGGTGGTCTGCTCAAGATCTGGGACGACCGTAACTATCGATACTGGGCGGATCTCACCGAGGCGCTGAAGACAGGTCAGGCGCAAAGCGAGACCAAGCATTCCGGCCGGCCCTTCTTTGAGACGCTCTACGCCGAACCGAAGCGGCTCGAGGTCTTCATGGCGGCAATGCACGCCTCCTCGCGACGTAACTTCGAGCTGCTTGCCACCCAGTTTCCGTTCGAGCACTACACGCGGTTGTGCGATGTGGGTGGGGCGAACGCACTTCTGACGCGCATTGTGGCCGCGGCACACCCGAACCTGCAGTGTGTGAGTTTCGACCTGCCTGTGGTGACTGAGATCGCCGGACGCAAAGTCGCCGAGGAAGGCTTGGCAGACCGGGTCGAAGTGGTCGCCGGCAGCTTCCTGACCGACCCACTTCCGGCCGCCGACATCATCACGATGGGGATGATCCTGCACGACTGGAACCTCGACCAAAAACGCGCCTTGATCGCCAAGGCCTATGAGGCGCTGCCTGACGACGGCGCCTTCATCGTGATCGAATCGCTCATCGACGATGCTCGGCGCCACAACACCTTCGGACTGACGATGTCGCTGAACATGTTGATTGAGTTCGGCGATGCGTTCGATTACACCGCTGCGGATTTTCGGGAGTGGTGCTCAGCGGCCGGCTTCCGCTCGTTCGACACCATTACGCTCGACGGGCCCTCGAGCGCGGCGATCGCCTACAAGTAGCCGACGGCCGGTCAGGCCTGCCGGCCGGCATCGGTGCTTCTGTTCTTGCTCCCGCGCTTGTTTGGGCGCAGCCGCCAGGGATGGTCCTTGTGGGGCCACATTCGCTCGATCTCGGCGTTGAACTCGGCGCCCAGCAGCACCGCGAACGCGGTGATATAGAGCCACAGAACGATTGCGATCGGTGCTGCGAGCTGGCTGTAGACCGCGTCATCCTTGAAGCTGGACGCGAGGTAGTACCTCAGCCCGACGGACGCCAACAGCCATAGCAGGATTGCCAGTAACGCGCCCGGCACGTCACGGCGCCACGGCGTCCGCCAGGGGACCCCGACGTGATAGAGCGTGACCAGGCCCACGAAAACGAGAAGAGCCACGCTCGGCCAGACCAGCAGATCGAGTATCCGCAGCGTGGTATCCGCGATCGGGTCAGGCGCCAGCCACTCCACGATGCGGGGGCCAAAAACCATCGGCGGCAGCACCGCTACCGCGCCGATGAGTGCCCCGGTGGTCAGTCCAAGAGCTAGCAGGCGTCGTCGCCAGCCCGCCCGCTGCTCGATGTTGTAGGCGATCGTGATTGTCTCCAGATAGCGATTCACCGCGCGGGAGCCGGTCCAGAGGCTGAGCACGATGCCGATGGAGACCACGCTGCCCCGTGTCTGGGTGAGCACTGCATTCACCGTCCTCTCATAGGAGGCGTAGGTCAGGTCGGACAGGAACGACGCCGGGATCCCGAGCACCAGTTCGCGTAGCTCTTGGTTTCCCTGGGGGCCGAGGGCGGCCGCGACGAAACCGAGCGATCCAATGATCGCCAGAAGTAATGCCGGTAACGAGATCAAGGTGAACAATGCAGCTTCGGCCGCCAGCCCGGGGACCCGATCATTGAGTGTTCCGCGGCCCGTACGTTCGATCAGCCGGCCGGCCTGCTGCACGGGGTGGGGCAAGCGAGCGAATTCTTCCGAGCCGCGCCGGTGCAGGGTCGAACGGATGGCCGGAGCAATTTCAGCAGGCCGTGACCACAGCTTCTGCCGCCTGCTCTCCGGTGCCATCGCCCCAAGCCTAGGAGACTGTCAGGGCGTGAGCTTCTGGTGTCGCCAAGCTGGTCATTGGGGAAAAGTCAGTCGTTTCCCGGCGAGGGTTCTTCAGCAGGCATCCGCTCTCGCAGACTGTCGTAGATCGGCGACGATCCAACAGCGTTGGCAGCCAGAACCGCCGCGGCGGTAGCAGCCATCATCGGCACCGCCACCGACGTCGTCGCCGTCATTTCGATGACCAGCACGATCCCGGTCACGGGGGCGCGGACCGTGGCTCCGAAGAAGGCCGCCATACCGACTAGTGCCATCGGAATTGCCAGGGTTGTCTCGTTCTCCGGCCACACGGTGTTGAAGACTCCGACGAACAGCAAACCCCACAGCGCACCGACGGCGAGCAGCGGCGCGAACAGTCCCCCGGGCACCCCCGTCGAATACGACAGCGGGCCGGCGACAAATCGCACCAGCAGGTAGCCGACTACGACTGGCAGAACGATGCGGTGCCCGCCGAGGATCAGTTGCGTCAGGGTGTCGCCGCCGCCGACTGCGAGCGGGTAGACGAACATCGCCAATCCGATGATTGCGCCGATGATGGTCGCCTTTGCCACCTTGGGGATGCGGCGGACTCGCCCGACTTGATCGTGGAACCACAACACCAGCACGTTGTATACGGCGCCCAGAACTCCTGTGAGCAGACCGAATGCCACAAAAAGCGGAAGCCACGAGAGCGCCGGGGCATGTATCCGTTCCACGAAGAAGTCCGGATGGTTCCCTAGGACGAAACGTGAACAGGCCACTGCGGTCACGGCTGCAAAGATGGTAGCCAACACCGTTTTCACCCGGAATGACCTAGTCACCTCCTCAAGGGTGAACAGGCTGCCCCCGAGTGGGGCATTGAAAGCGACCGCTAGTCCAGCGCCACCCAGTGCGGTCTGCATCATCCTGATCTCGGAGTCGGGTAATCGCACACGACGTGCCGCCTCGGCGCCGATCGCTGCTCCCATGTGAACGGTCGGCCCCTCGCGGCCCAACACGAGCCCCGACCCGATGCCCAGCACACCGCCGACGAACTTTGCGGCCAGTAGACGAAGCAATGGCGGCCTCGCCTCGCCGCGGAAGACGGCTTCGACGTGTTGGATCCCGCTGCCCGCGGCCACCGGCATTTTCTGCACTATCAAGGCGGCCAGAGTGGCCCCGGTGGCCGCGGCGGCTACCGGCACCAACCAGCCAGGGCCGGGCAATAGTCGCGCCCACTCGACCAGGTCGATGCGCAGGTGGTCGGCCATTTCCAGACACCAGCGGAAAGCGCCACCGACGAACCCGATGACCACACCTGCGACGATCGCCGTGCAGCAGATGAGCAGAGCGCCGTGCATCGAATCGTCTGCCTCATCTGGGTCAGGTGTCGATTCCGTCATTCTGCTCGATCAGGCAGTCGGTCCTGAATCTGGTCTTTCCTGCTGCGTCGATGCATCAGCAACCGTCTCCTTCGCCAACGTCACAGCCATTGATCCCCGCGCATTCTGTCTCCCGATAGATGCGCGAAGCCTGGAAGAAGCGTAACCGGATCGGTGGGGCGTCGATGGGGTGTACGGCCGACACTGCCCGAACTGCTGCGTGCCTCAACGGGAGCCGGCGGCCGCACTTCGTGGCGTCTCCGCTCGTCGTTGCAGAACTGCGAGAACCGCCGCGACGATCAGCAGTGCCGGCACATCACCGAGCAGGTGCCCGCGCTCGTTCGCATCTGAGAGAGCTTGAACGGCCATGATCGCGGCGTGCACGACGCTGGAGACCACGGTGAACCAAATGAGGCTGCGATTGGCGAGCGGATCACGCGTGGCCAGCAGTAGGAAAACCCCGAGGGTGGCGTAGAAACCGATGATCATGGCCAGGTAGTGCGATGTGCCGTGCCCCCATGCCCACCCCGATGGCCACAGCTGGGTGAGGGGGTAGATGCCGATGACGAAGATCGTGCCGACCACGGCCAATGCAATCCTCAACAGACCTACCGGTCCACGATCCCTCGCCTTGTCGTCGGACATGGCACGCCGTCCTTTCGTGTCAGCGGCCGGCGGACGCAGCGGTAGGAATCCGCTGTGCTATCACCAGGTCACTATTCTCCGATTTTTGCACCTACCGCGGCGTCCGTTCGATGTTTCCGGTATCGATCCGCTGGGCAACGGTCTGGTTAATGCGCGGCATCGCGCAACATCGCGCGAACGTCTAACAATCGGTGCAGTCCGATCTCGAATTTATTTGCCTCGCACGGTTTCGGACACGGTCCGCCGATCTCCACAGCCACCTGCTCTGGAGGTTGGCCCGCAGTCACATACTGGCACAAAGTATCTGCGAGCGCGATGGCATCCCCCCTCGTTCGGTTGGTGTTTGCGACACACTGTGTCTGGCGGTCGAATCTCGCTGTGATTTGCCCGAACCCTTAAGTGACGCCTTGGTGTTCATCCCAGTTGGGATACCCGAATTCAGCGCTCACACATGTGTCCCGGCTGAGCTATTTGATCGAGCGGTCAGGTAATCGGCAGTCGGCGCAATCGTAGATGCACAGGGACGGTGAAGGCAGATCGCTTGTAATGCGCGGAATCCGGTGTCAGATCCGAACTACGTCGCGGATCCTGATCTGGTCTGTCTTGCACAGTCGGCAGGTCAGTGTCCGAACCTTGAGGCGCACATTGGCAATTCGCAACGCTTGTTGGCACATCGGGTACGGGCACCCGCATGACAGCGTGACCCACCATTGCGCCGGATGGGCAAGGGGATTGCAGAGCTTGTGGCAGGCGCAGGGAATGTCGTGCTCGAAGTCCAGGTCGGCCAGCGACGGCTCGAGCAATGTGGTCATGAGCACCAAGGCTAAAGTCAAGGTCGAGACTTTCGCGTGAGGCGCGCGCAAGAAAAGCGGCCGCTCCTGCGAAATACGCCCTAATCCGCGCCGTATGCTCTGGACGCGCACTATTGCCCATGCGAACAGGACCGCGGTGTGCCGGTTTAGCTGGTGGGTCCTACGCTGGAATCAGATGATCGCGATACCGTCAAGTCGCGAAAGCCTTTAGCCGCGATCCAGCACGGTGGCACGCAATCGAACCGCCAGCGTCAGTCACCGACGACATTGTTGTATTGCGGACAGTATGCGTTGACCGCGCCCCGCATCAGTTGCGTCGCCTTCGGCCCGTCCAGGCCTTCGCCCTGAAGTGACTCGACGATGCTGGCACGTATTTTGGATTGATTGATGTTGTTCGCACTGCCCTCGGCGACGATGTCGCAGATGTTGTTACCCGCCGCGACCGCCTCATCAAGGGTGCCGAACTCGAGACCCAGACTTGCTACCACAGAGAGGAATTGGTCGTCGGCTTCGGTGGCGTGGGCGACCGGCGATCCCATGAACAGCGTCGTCATGGCCGCTGATGCTGCCGCGATGCTCATCAGCCGAGAATGACGCCTATACATGTGACCTCCCAGGTGGCTATTTGTGCAGATCGTAGCCTTCGCGCGCGGGGAGTCAGGTGATTGGCATACCAGGAACGGCCACGTGTCGCAGGCTGTCCGAAGAGGCGGGCGTCGATGATCTCGGCGCCACCGGGCCGTGGTCACCGGAACTGTTGGCCAATCGCCGGCCAGCAGCGCAGCAAGCGGGCGCTGGAAGCAAGCGATTGAAGACATTTGCTTTGTGTCACGGTGTGACTTCCCGCTCAGTCTGGCTGCCAATGCTGAGAAATTTGCTAGCTGTACCTTTAGTCACATCTTTCTGCGCAGTTTGCCAAAAACACAAGAACTCCATTTCAGGAGGGGGTATTGGATTGCTCATGCCAGATGACAGCTGGATAACCAAGAGTTTCCTTAGCGCCGCCTAAGGGACTCGGTGGCGGCCGTTACATCCTGCGGATTCTCAGCGTCTGGCCTGGAGATTTGCGCCGTTAGACTCAATTTCAGTTCACGCCCGAACGGGTGGTTGATGAAGTCATGCTCGAACGGTGGTTGAGAAAGTCAATCTAGTGCGGGCGTAGCTGATAGCAGCGGAGGTAGGCGACAGATGGAAACACTTTTGGTGCCCATGGGGAATGAAAAGCTCGAGGATAATTCCGCATTGCGCGGGCATGGCGACGCAGGATGCGATGTCATCCTCGAACGCCGCGTCATCGTGGGCCGCGGTCCGATCGGCGACGTCGCAGTGAGTAGCGCAGCCATCGACTCTGTTGTCGTCGCCAACGTCGCAGATCAGAGCGTGTCAATCTTCGACCCCGCTGCCCGGCCGGTCGGCGACACCGTCGAAGTCGCGGGCGAGTCGGTCGCCGTCATCGTCACCGACGACCGCGCGTACGTCGCCCACAGCTCCGCCAACCATGACGCCGTGTCCGCGATCGACCTGGAGACCAGGGCCATCGTCGCAACCTTCCCAATGGACTTTAGTGTCACCGCATTGGCCGCGAGCCCGGACGGAAAGCGCGTCTATGCGGGACTGAGGGCCCACGACCGCGTCGCTGTCACGGTCATCGACACCGTCGCCGAAAAGGTTCGAACGATCGACATCGGGTATGGCCCGGCCGCCAGTCTTGATGCCCTGTACGTTGATCCGAGCGGTAAGCGCCTCTACGCCGCGGTCACTGACGACGGCGGCAGCCGGTTGGTCATCGTTAACCGTAAGACATCGAAGGTGCAGCGCGTTGTCGTGGTCGGCTCACCGATCCGTGACATCGCTCACGCTAGCGGCACGATCTATGTGCTGACTTCCGACCGCACAGTCGGCGGCGCGGTACACGTCATCGACCTGTCCACCAACAGAGTGACAGACACATTGATAATCGGTGGTGCCCCTACGCAATTAGTGATGAGCCCGGATCAAGCGCGCGCGTACGTCGTCGACTACGACCGAGTCGCAGTCTTGTGCACGTTGAGTCTGGAGATCGTCGATTCGTTGTTCTTAGACGAGCGCCCGTCCTGCGTGGCGCTAGGTTCGGATGGATCGAGCCTTTATGTCGCCGACTATTCCGGCGGAGTGTACAAGTTCTCAGTCGATTCGACGATGGAGAAGCTGTACTCGGATCTGCTGGCCACTGATCCGGGCTCTCTCAATGTGCCCCGCGTGTTAGAGCCGGTCAACGCGTAATCGAGTCGGAATCTCGCACCACACGGGCGATCTCGTCGGGCCTATTCTCTTCATCGCTGGTCGGCCCCGCGACCTTCCCTGAGGCGATCTAGCCGTACTGCAGCCACCAGTTGTGCAGTTCCTCGAGATCGGGCCCCTGCGCGTCGGCCAATACCAATGCGACGTCGTTGGTCCAGACCAAGTCGGGCCTGTCGTTGTAAGTGCCACAGGCAATCTTGCCCGCGACCTGATCTGGGTCTTCGGTGTAGTGCCATGTCGTCGCCGAATCGATGTCACTGCCCGGTCATGGCAGCAGCTCTGAATTCACCTCGACCGACTCTTCGAAGCCGGCGTCGAGTGTGAATTGGTCGGCGAACAGCGAGTATCGAGTACTCAGCGGACCCCCGGGGTGGTCGCCGGTCCGCAATCTACCGTCGCGAGGGCGACTCCGGCCGGCTCTCCGGCCGGAGCGCAATTCGAGCTGTCGTGTCCGGCGGACAGCAATCCCATCAGCTGGGCATCGAAGGTCTCGGTGCGCGGGGGAGCGGAGGTAATAGTCCTGGTGCGTCGGGTGGGCTCACGCGATCGGGTGGTCTCCGAAGGTGTACTGGTGCGGGTGGCTACCGGCCCCGGCGCGGAGTCGTCGGGCTTGACCAGCCACCAAACGCCAAGGGCGCCCACGACGAGGACGAACACCGCCGAAGCTGAGAGGAGCAGAATCAACGGGGTGTTCATACCCCCGCTGCTAGCGGGCCCAGGCGGCGGTGCCCAGCCGGGTGGTGGGCCGCCTGTAGGTGGTGGGGGCGGGTAAGAGTCCCGTTCAGAGTCGCTCATCGTCACCCCTCGGGTGTGTGTCTGCCGGCGAATACACCCTAATGCCGGTTGCGCGGGCACACAGGATGCCGGTTGCGCGGGCACACAGGCCAACCGCCACGATGACGCTGGGTTGACAGGTTTGCTGCCATTTGGCGCGGTTTCTGGTATATGGCTGAATAGAACGTGTTCTAGTTTTTGCATCCGGGAGGGGTGAGGCATGGTCCTGCGCGTCGTGCAGTGGGCGACCGGTGGAGTCGGCGTGGCGGCAGCAGCTGCTGTGCTGGAACATCCCGACCTTGAACTGGTCGGGTGCTGGGTCCACTCGGCGGCCAAGGTTGGCCGCGACATCGGCCAGATTATCGGCACTGATCGGCTTGGCGTCACCGCGACTAACAGCATCGACGAGATCCTCGCGTTGGGCGCCGACGCCGTCATCTATGCCCCATTGATAGCCAACGCCGATGAAGTCGCCGCGCTGCTGCGGTCGGGTAAGAACGTTGTCACTCCAGTGGGCTGGCTGTATCCGAGTGAACGCAGCGGAGCGTCGCTGCGGACCGCCGCTGTCGAGGGCAACGTCACCTTGCACGGCACCGGCATCGCGCCGGGTGGGATAAGTGAGAAGTTTCCGTTGATGTTGTCGGCAATGTCGACGGGTGTGACGTTTATCCGGGCCGAGGAGTACTCGGACTTGCGAACTTACGAGGCGCCCCAGGTGCTTCGGCACGTGATGGGTTTCGGCGGCGCACCGGACAAGGCCTTGACCGGACCGATGCAGAAGATGCTG
>DAOUYK010000112.1 GCA_030666145.1 Mycolicibacterium sp.
CGTTCACCGTCATCATCGTCATGTTGCTGCTGGTGTACCGCTCGATCATCACCGTGCTGCTCACGCTGGTTATGGTCGTGCTGTCGCTGGGCGCCGCTCGGGGTGTGGTCGCCTTCCTCGGTTACCACGAGATCATCGGGCTCTCGACGTTTGCCACCAACCTGTTGGTGACATTGGCGATAGCCGCGGCAACGGACTACACCATCTTCCTCACCGGCCGATATCAGGAGGCGCGCACCGCGGGCGAGGACAAAGAGACCGCCTTCTACACGATGTTCGCCGGCACCGCGCACGTGGTGCTGGGCTCGGGGCTGACCATCGCCGGTGCGACGGCGTGCCTGAGCTTCACCCGACTGCCATACTTCCAGACCCTGGGGGTCCCGCTGGCGATCGGCATGGTCGTGGTGGTGTTGGGCGGTGTCGTGCTGATGACCGCCACGATCTCGGTTCTCAGCCGGTTCGGTCTACTGAAGCCCAAACGCACGATGCGGGTGCGTGGTTGGCGCAAGATGGGCGCAGCGGTGGTGCGTTGGCCCGGACCGATCCTGGTCGCGACGGTCGCACTTTCGTTGGTGGGTCTGCTGACCCTGCCGGGTTACGAGACGAACTACAACGACCGCGAATACCTACCTGCCGACCTGCCCGCCAACGAAGGCTATGCAGCCGCAGACCGCCACTTTTCGGCAGCCCGGATGAACCCAGAAATGTTGATGGTCGAAAGCGACCACGACCTACGGAACTCGGCTGATTTCCTGGTTATCGACAAGATCGCCAAGGCCATCTTCCGTGTCGAGGGCATCGGGCGCGTGCAGGCCATCACGCGGCCGGACGGTAAACCGATCAAACACACGTCCATCCCGTTCCAGATGAGCATGCAGGGCACCACGCAGCGTCTGAACGAAAAGTACATGCAGGACCGGATGGCCGACATGCTCGTTCAGGCCGACGAGATGGCCAAAACCATTGTGACCATGGAGAAGATGGCGGGCCTGACCGCGCAGATGTCGGAGGTCACCCACAGCATGGTGACGAAGATGGAGGGAATGGTCATCGATATCGAAGAACTTCGCGACGACATCGCGAACTTCGATGACTTCTTCCGTCCGATCCGCAACTACTTCTACTGGGAACCGCACTGTTTCGACATCCCAGTCTGTTGGGCGCTGAGGTCGGTCTTCGACACCCTTGACGGCATCAACGTGATGACCGAGGACATCAAAGACATCCTGCCGGATATGAAGCGCCTGGACACCCTGATGCCCCAGATGGTCGCGTTGATGCCCGAAATGATCTCAAACATGCAGACCATGCGCACGATGATGCTGACCATGTACCAGAGCCAGAAGGGCATGCAGGATCAAATGGCCGCGATGTCGGAGGACGCGGACGACATGGGCGAGGCGTTTGACAACTCGATGAACGACGACTCGTTCTATCTTCCACCGGAGATCTTCGACAACGCGGATTTCCAGCGCGGCCTCGAGCAGTTCTTGTCCCCCGATGGCCATGCGGTCCGGTTCATCATCTCTCACGAGGGTGACCCCTTGAGTACCGCGGGCGTCGCCAAGATCGAGGCGATCAAAACGGCCGCCAAGGAGGCCATCAAGGGAACTCCGCTGGAGGGGTCCAAGGTCTACCTCGGCGGGACCGCGGCGATGTTCAAGGACATGCAGGTTGGCAACGCCTATGACTTACTGATAGCGGGCATCTCGGCTCTGGGTTTGATCTTTATCATCATGTTGATTATCACCCGCGCGGTGGTCGCTGCCGCCGTCATCGTTGGCACGGTCGTGGTCTCCCTTGGTGCCTCGTTTGGACTTTCGGTGCTGTTCTGGCAGCACATCCTGGGCATCGAGTTGCACTGGATGGTCCTGGCTATGGCCGTGATCATCCTGCTGGCTGTCGGGGCGGACTACAACCTGCTTCTAGTGTCCCGACTCAAAGAGGAGATACACGCCGGAATCGGGACGGGGATCATCCGGGCGATGGGTGGTAGCGGCTCGGTGGTGACCGCCGCGGGGCTGGTTTTCGCGTTTACGATGATGTCGATGTCAGTCAGCGAGCTGACCGTAATCGGGCAGGTCGGTACCACGATCGGTCTGGGTTTGTTGTTCGATACACTGGTGGTTCGTGCGTTCATGACACCGGCGATCGCCGCGCTGTTGGGTCCGTGGTTCTGGTGGCCGCAGCGGGTACGCAGGCGTCCTGTTCCGTCTCAGTGGCCGAAATCTGTTGGACCGCAGTTGAACCCATTGGAGGGAGTAAAGCCATGAAGCAGGGCTTTGCAGTATTCTGCCTGTTGGCCTTGGGGCTGGTGTTCGCCGCACCTGCGGTCGCTGACCCCGACTCTGCGTTCGGCGAGGAGTTACATACCTACGGCATTTACGGCCAGAGGGACTACAACGCCTGGATCGGCAAGATCACGTGCAAGAGGCTTTATGAGAATGTCGACAACGACGCGTTCGAGTCGGCGGACTTCATACACACCAACCTGGCCAAGGATTCCACCACCGCGCAGGCGTGGCAGTTTCTGGCTGCAGCCCTACGAACATACTGCCCGGAGAAGTTGCCAACCTTGGTGAACGCGGCGCGGCAGTGATGGAGGAGCGAGATGTTGTTCGCAACAATGCGTAGAGCGGGTGCCGCACTAGCGGTGTTCGGCGTAATCGCGGTGGCTCTGCCGGGCCCGGCTTCCGCCGACGCCACCGACGACTACCCGATCCCCAATCGAATGCTGAAGACGACCTGTACCGCTGAGCAGATCATGGCTGCCGCAAGGGATGTCAGACCCGTGTACTACGAGCGCTACATGATCGACTACAACAACAAGACGCCCGACATCCATCAGGCCGTCCAGGATCGGATCCATTGGTTCTACTCGATGGATTACGCAGGCCGTAGGGCATACTCCGAGGAAATCGCCACCAATATCTACGGTGAGCCGCTGGTGTTCAGGTGGCCCAACTGGGCGAAGCTGTTTTTCAACAACAAAGGCGTGGCGGCTCGAACCACCGACATCTGCAATCAGTATCCGCCCGGCGACATGTCGGTCTGGACCTGGTAGCGGCTCTGTTGAGGCTGCGCATATAGCTACTTAGAGACCGAACTGGTCTTCGATGATCCCCAGCCACACCTGCGCAGCGTCGATCGCCACCTTCTCACTGATAAATGCGTGCTGGGTTCCGGCGTAGATGTCGCGAAACGCACGCTCGAGGCGACTGCCCTCGCGGATCGCAGTGGTTCCGGCGGCGAGGTGGGCCCATTCGGCGCAACCGCGGGCGGTGTCGGTGGCAAAGACCGCGGCCACCCGCATGTCGGCCCGCAGCGTCGGTGTGAGCTCAGAGCCCGCGGCGACTTCTGCCTCGGCAGTGGTGAACGCATCGAGCACCAGCAGCCGCGCCGCCCGCCAGGCTGCGACGTGGTGGGCCAAGTCTTTCTGGAAGGTGGGTCGGCTTGCCAGCGCCGCCATGTCGCTCATCCGATACTTCGTCGCCGCCAGCTCGGCGACGTCGTCGAGCATGCTTTTGGCGACGCCGAGCGCCCAGGCCGCATGACCTGCAGCGGTCACCGGCATCATGCCCATCCGGGTAGCAGGTGAACTCCCCCGCATCGGCTCGCGGGTGAACAGCGCAAACGTGCGGCATTGCGGAACGAATACGTCATCGATGGCGTAATCGTAGGAGCCGGTGCCCTTCAGCCCCTGTACATGCCAGCCGTCGTTGAACCTGACATGGTCGCGCGGGATCACTGCGACCTGCATATCGGGCACACCCTCGCTTACCCAACGGATCTCGCCGTCGACCATTGGCAGGAATCCAGTTGTGACGTACTCGGAGTGCCCGGTGCCCGACCCGAAACTCCATGAACCTGTCAGCCGATAGCCGCCGTCGACCGCGACGCCCTGGCCGTTGGGGAAGAACTGACCCCCCATGGTGACGCGGTTGCCATTGGCGGTGAACACCTCGGCAAAGCCGGCGTCGGGCAAGTAGGTGGCTGCAGCGAACGCCGAGGGCAGGTTGGCGATACCGATCCAGCCGAACGACCCGTCCTGCCAAGCCATTTCGATCCAGGTTTCGATCATATCGGTGAGCGACGGTTCCATCCCGCTGGCGGCGGTCGGGTTGAAGGCCGACATCAGGCCGGTGGACCACATCGCATCGATGATCGGCGTTGTCAGTGTGCGGTTCTGCTCGGATTCAGCGGCCTCTGTGCGCACAAGATCGCGCATCTCACGGGCCAGGCTGACGGGGTGGTCAAGGGGATGGGAAACCTGTGATACCGGCGGCACGGGTCGACCGTACGCGTTCAGGCTAACACGGTGAAAACATTGACCGTTTCTGTCACGTAGGGGGCAGGTGATGCCGTGAGGACTCGGTCATGTCGGGGGCAGATGATGCCGTGAGGGCCTCGGCCGGACCAGGCATGGGGCCCATCGCATGTTGGACCCCAGATAGGTGCGGTAGTTGGGCGGGCGTCTGGGCCACTTCCGGCGCTACCGCATGATCGGCGCCCACCGGAACATTTGCGCCCACTGGAATATTGGTGTCCATCGGAACATTGTCGCCGACCGGTACATAGCTCTGCGCCGGAGGCGACCATGACTGCTGGGCGTGGGACGGAGTGGCGACCACTTTGCGCACGGTGGAGACCTCGGGCGGAGTGGCGACCACTTTGCGCACGGCGGAGACCTCAGACGGTGCCGGAACCATCGCCCAGCCGGCGTCGGGCGCTCCGAACTCTTCCGCGGCCGTCGTAGGAGACTGGAATTCCGGCGTCGCACCTGCGGAGAGGCTCAGTAAACCGAGGGCCGCCGCCGCGGCAGCGCCGAGTAAGGATGACGCGATTCGCCGGCGGGCAAGCCGGCTGCGCCGGGGAATCTGCTGTATGCCGGGGGCGGTGATCACCTCATCGGCGTGGGGGACGGCCAGGGCGGCACCGTAGGCCAGCGCCAACCGTGCCGTGACGCCGGTTGCTTCCGGATCGACAGAGACTGCCGCGGCGCAGGCCATCGGCACGACCTCGACCTCGCCGAATCCCAGAGATCCCAGCTGCGTCCGAAGCCGCGAGCCGTCGCGGGCGGCCTCGCGGGTCCACGTCAGGCGGACATGATCGACGTCGAATCCGCACGCCCTGCTAAGAGCGTGGGCGCCTCGGGCGAACGCACCGGCAATCTCGGCGTCCCCGTCCAACGCCAGGGCGTCATGGTCGAGAACGGTGCCGCCGGCGGGGTCCCAGAGCACCCAGGCGACGTCATCCGATGTCAAGGACAGCCCGAGTACCGTGTGCACCGCGATCCCCTGCCCCTATCCGAACCTGTGTGTGCGATCTATCGGATATCCCGGGGGCGGTGTTACAGCGGTGCGGAGAACGGAGTCCCATGTCATGAGCAGCGACAGTCGTCCCAGCATGCGCGGTGTCGAAGAGCATCGGGAATCGCATGATTACTTACAAAAGAGGCAACTAAGGAAAGGCACGGCCGGCTGGGTCTTGCTGGCCAGTCTTGGCGTCGGCTACGTCATCTCCGGTGACTATTCGGGCTGGAACTTCGGCCTGGCCCAGGGCGGTTTCGGCGGACTGGCGATTGCCGCGGTGGTGATCGCCGGGATGTACCTGGCGTTGGTGCTCGGCATGGCCGAGCTGTCCTCTGCGCTTCCTGCGGCGGGCGGCGGGTACACGTTTGCCCGCCGCGCCCTGGGACCCTGGGGCGGTTTTGCGACCGGCACGGCGATCCTGATCGAGTACGCGATTGCGCCCGCGGCCATCGCGACTTTCATCGGCGCCTACGTCGAATCCCTGGAATTGTTCGGCATACAAGACGGCTGGTGGATCTACCTAGCCGTGTACGCGGTATTTATCGGTATTCATCTATCGGGTGTGGGTGAGGCGCTGAAGGTGATGTTCGTGATCACCGGCATCGCTCTTGTCGGCCTGGTGATCTTCGCCATCGCCGCCATCAGCCGGTTCGACGCGTCGAACCTCACCGACATCGATGCGACCGACGCGGCGGGGGCATCGGCCCATCTGCCATTCGGTGTGCTGGGCGTCTGGGCGGCGATCCCCTTCGCAATCTGGTTCTTCCTGGCGATCGAGGGTGTCCCCCTTGCCGCCGAGGAGACAGCCAACCCGGAACGCAATGTACCGCGAGGCATCATTGCTGCGATGGTCGTGCTGCTGGCGACCTGCATGACAGTGCTGGTGCTAGCCACAGGTGCCGGCGGCGCGGCCGCGATGTCGGAATCGGGCAACCCGCTCGTCGAGGCACTGGGCGAGGGCGCGATGGCCAAGGTGGTCAACTACATCGGGCTGGCCGGTCTGATCGCGAGCTTCTTCTCGATCATTTACGCCTATTCGCGGCAGCTGTTCGCGCTGTCGCGGGCCGGCTACCTACCGACCGTGCTCTCGGTGACGAACTCGCGTAAGTCCCCGACGCTTGCGCTGGTCGTGCCCGGGGTGATCGGTTTCTTGTTGTCGCTGACCGGCCAAGGTGCTCTGCTGCTGAACATGGCGGTTTTCGGCGCTGCCCTGAGCTACGTGCTGATTATGGTCAGCCACATCGTGCTGCGTCGGCGCGAACCCGACATGCCCCGGCCCTACCGCACCCCCGGGGGAGTTTTCACCACCGGGTTCGCCTTGGTCATCGCGGTGCTGGCGGTGATCGCGACGTTCCTGGTCGACAGCGTCGCCGCGCTGTGGTGTCTCTTGGTGTTCGCCGCCTTCATGGCGTATTTCGGTTTGTACAGCCGGCACCGCCTGGTGGCCAACTCCCCCGATGAGGAGTTCGCCGCTCTGGCCGCGGCAGAGGACGAGTTGAGGTGATGTCGAGAGCAGCTCTGGGTCCCACCTACCGCCTACTCGGCATTAAGCGGTTGTGTTAGCCAGCGCGTCAATGCGTTTCAACGCATCGTCGGCCAATGCGCCCGCATCGAAGCCGCCAGCAGTGCCGCACGTCGTGATCTCGATCGCCGCGTTGTGGCTCGCCACGAAGGTGTTGTCACAGTTCCAGTTTGCGGCGCGTAACGTCCACCCGATGGTGCCTTGCGGGCTTTCGGTGGCCGCAGGCGACACCGCGAAGGTGTGGACGCGGCCGCGCACCGTTGTCACCGTCAGAGCGGTGTCAGCACAGGTCTGGATCGCCTGGCGCACCGTATCAAGGGCGCGTGTCGGGTCGAAGTCCAACCGGTAGACCGCGACCATCGCCTCGACGTAGGTCGCCCCGTCGTCGGTAGTCCAGTGACCGCCATCGGTGGCCAGCGGGCGATGCGCCTCCAGGAACGGAGGATCCACTTCCTGTGCTAGACCGCTGCAGTGTTTGGGTTCGGCGGCGGCAAATAGATTCCCTTCCCCCCCAGCCACTTTCGCACTGAGCAGATCGGAAACCTGCAGCTTCCAGATCGGCGCGGCGAGATCCGCGGGCTGAGGGATCGGGTTGTCCACCTCGCGCGTGCAACCCGCCAGCGCGGCGAGGCCACTCGCGGCGGCCGCCGTGGCCAGCAGGAGTCGCGAAAGCCGATTCATCGACGCATGCCGTCTATGGAGTCGGGCTTGGCCATCGCGCTCGGAATCACGCGCCGGACCCTACCGAACGCCGATGGCTGCGTCCGTGGTTACAGGCCGTCGGTTCGGCACTCCCGCGGTGATCTTTGCCGCGGCACTAGCCGCGAGAAAGCAACCGAGCGCTGCCCACCCCGACGCGCCACCCAGCCCGAATTTCGCCAGCAGGACTAACGCAACACCGGCGGTGCAGATGAATGCACCGGCAGTAGCAGACCGGGCGCCGGTGGCCTCGACCGGCGCATCCCACCACGGCAACGGGCGATGCTCCAGCGGTACGAGCACCGGGAAGAGCACCATCATCACTATTGCGAATACCAACGCCCGAAGTGCGAGTAGAGCCCAGAAGTCGGCTGCGTGTACGTCATAGGCGTCCAGTCCCACGGCGTGCAAGGCGAACGCGGCGGTGGCGATGGCGGGGATGTGCCACAGATACAACGTCATCGCTCCCCCATTTCCGGCCGCGACTATGCGCCAGACTCGTGGCCGCTCGGCACACCGCCGGATCGCACCTGCGGCGAGGACGAACGCGCACGATATCCAGATGCACTGCAACCCGAGCAACAGCGTTGGCGGCGACACGTTGGACATCTCTTCGGTCCCGGTGACCACGAGAGCCACCTCGTAGGGGCCGGCGGCGACGAGCCCCACCTGCGCGAGAAACGCCGATACCGCGACAGTCAGGGCGACGCGGGCTGCAATGAGACGGTGCGCATAAGCCACCCCGATGGTGACGGGGATCAGCCAGACAATGAAAAAGTTGGCGACCCCGATTCTGGGGCTGTCGACGGCAAAGCGGATCGCGTCCATCATCGCGGCGGTGGCGAGCAAGCAAGCAAGCACGATCGCGACGCTGCGACCGTTTCTCAGACGTGTCAGGGCAGGAACGAAAGCCAGCGAAACGAGGTAGACACCGAGGAACCACAGAAGCGCCACACTCTCGCGCCCGAGGGCCGCGGCAGACTCTGCACCCAGCGTCAGCCGTACGGCGAGCAGGCCCAGCGACCATGCGGCCAGATACCAGAACACCGGTCGGCACAATCGCTGCGCGCGGGTGAACAACCAGCTGCCCCATGGTGTGCCCGAGTGGTATCCGTAGGCGCCGGCGGCACCGCCGGCGAGGAAGAACAATGGCATGACCTGCACGATCCAGGTTATTGGCGCGACCGCGGGGAGTTCTCCGAGCAGGTTGCCAATGCGGACGCCGCGGCTGTCGATGGTGGCCAGCAACAGCGCGCAGTGCCCGAACATCACGACCATTAGAGCGACGAGTCGGACGGCATCCACGGCGCGGTCTCGACTCGGTGGGGTTATTGCCATAGAGCAAGGATGCCCGGTTGCGGGAGGCCGCGGATGAGTAGAACTACCGCAATCGATTGCGCGGTCGCAAGGTCAGGGCAGGACCTCGAAAAGGCTCGAGCGTACCGGTGGGAGCGGTGCCGGTATGCCCGCATGTATAGGCAGGGCGGCCGGCTGTGCGGGTATGCCAGGGTGTGCAGGTACGCCGGCCTCTCCGGGGGCAGTCGCCAGGTGCGGAACTCCGGCGGTCACCGGAAGTGCTACCGGCACAGTCGAATCCAGCTCGATCGAATCCAGCTCGATTTCGGGGGTTATCTCGCCCGTGGCAACGCTCTCGGGTTCGGCTACGGTGGTCGCCGGAGGCCACCTACCGACCGATTCGGGTGTCTGCGACGGTGCGGGAACCTCGGCCGGCTGGGCGACGGCAGGCGGGACAGCCAGCGTCGGCGGAGCTGCGGGCGGCACCGGAATGAGGTCGTGCCCAGACAGTGCTGGGGTCTGTTCGGCCGCCGTGATGTCAGGAGCCTCAGGTTGCGAGGGGCTCCCCAATGCGTACAGGCCAACCCCCACCACAGCTGCCGCTACCGCTGCCGCACCGGAACCGACAGCCATGCGAATGGGAACCCGGACGACCAGCCGCTGTAGCACGCCTCCAGCTCTTGTCGGCGTGGCGGTCGGAGCGTGCCGCTCCATAGGCCAGAACCAGGTGTGGGGCCAAAAAGCGGGCTGTCATATTGCGGCCTTCGCGGGCCGCCTCCTGAGACACCGTCTCGACTTTCTCGAATCCGAACAGCCGCAGTTTGGTCCTTAGCCGAATACCTTGCTGGCTAGCGTCATCGCACCAGGTCAGCCGAACGCCCTCGATATCGTACTCGGTTTGCGCATCGAAGGTCTGCA
>DAOUYK010000310.1 GCA_030666145.1 Mycolicibacterium sp.
AGGTCAGAGCTCGGCGGCCAGCAGTTCTGCAATCTGAATAGTGTTCAGCGCCGCGCCCTTCCGCAGGTTATCCCCGGAGACGAACAGCGCGAGCCCGCGACCGTCCGCCACGCCGTTGTCCTGACGGATCCGGCCAACCAACGAGTCGTCAGTGCCCGCCGCCGCCAGCGGCGTGGGTACTTCCATCAGCTTCACTCCAGGTGCTCCGGCCAAGATTTCCGTCGCACGCGAAACCGACAAGGGCTGGGAGAACTCCACATTCAACGACAGCGAATGACCCGTATACACCGGGACTCGCACGCAGGTACCCGACACAGCCAGCTCGGGAATGCCGAGGATCTTGCGGCTCTCGGTGCGCAGCTTCTGGTCCTCGTCTGTCTCGCCCGACCCGTCGTCTACGAGCGCACCCGCCAACGGTACGACGTTGAAAGCTATCGGCGCGACGTACTTGTTAGGCGCCGGGAAGTCCACCGCGCGGCCGTCGTGTACCAACGCCTGGCTGCCCTCGACGGCAGCCTTGGCCTGTCCGATGAGCTCTTCGACACCGGCAAGCCCGCTACCTGAAACCGCTTGGTAGGTAGAGACGATCATCCGCACCAGACCGGCCTCGTCATGCAGCGGCTTAAGCACCGGCATCGCGGCCATGGTCGTACAGTTCGGGTTGGCGATGATGCCCCTCGGAAGCGACCGGACGCGGTTGGCGACATCCCTGGCGAAGTTCACCTCGGACACAACCAGCGGAACGTCAGGATCCCTGCGCCATGCCGACGAATTGTCGACGACCACCGTGCCAGCCGCAGCGAACCGGGGCGCCTGCACACGAGACATGTTGGCACCGGCGGAGAAGAGCGCAATGTCCAGACCTGACGGATCCGCGGTCTCCGAGTCTTCGATCTCGATCTGCTGACCGCGGAACTCCAACTTGCGGCCCGCCGACCGCGAAGATGCGAAAAACCTCACCTCAGTGGCAGGAAAATCGCGATCTACCAACAGGTTTCGCATCACTTGGCCGACCTGACCGGTCGCCCCGACAACGCCGATTCGCACCGTCATCCTTCCCGTGGGTTCCCTGGCCCCACCACTAGCGCCCCGTTCCGGCGTACACGACGGCTTCCTCGCCACCGCCCAGCCCGAACGCCTCGTGCAGCGCGGCGACCGCGCCATCAAGTTCAGTGTCTTTGATCAGCACCGAGATCCTGATCTCCGAGGTAGAGATCAGGTCGATGTTGATGTCCACCTTGGCCAGCGCCTCGCAGAATGTAGCCGTGACGCCGGGGTGGCTGCGCATGCCCGCGCCGATCAGCGACACCTTGCCGATGCGGTCGTCGTAGAGCACTTGGGTGAAACCGATTTCTTCCTGCAGGGACGTCAGTTTCTGCAAGGCTCCCGGACCGCTCTCCCGTGAGCAGGTGAACGTGATGTCGGTCTTGCCGTCCTCCACCTTCGAGATGTTCTGCAGCACCATGTCGATGTTCACGTCAGCGTCGGCCACCGCGCGAAACACCTGGGCCGCATATCCCGGCACATCGGGCACGCCGACAACCGTTACCTTGGCCTCGCCGCGGTCGTGCGCAACTCCGGTGAGGATGGCGTTTTCCATCGGGATGTCCTCCATCGATCCTTTGACGAGCGTGCCTGGCTTATCGGTGTACGACGACCGAACGTGGATGGGCAGGTCGAAGCGGCGGGCGTACTCGACGCAGCGCAGCATCAGCACCTTGGCCCCCGCGGCCGCCATCTCCAACATCTCCTCGAACGAGACGGTGTCCAGTCGGTGAGCATTGGCGACGATGCGCGGATCGGCGGTAAAAATGCCGTCAACATCAGTGTAGATCTCACACACGTCGGCCTTTAGCGCGGCGGCGACGGCCACTGCGGTGGTGTCGGAGCCACCGCGGCCGAGCGTGGTGACATCCTTGGTGTCTTGACTCACGCCCTGGAACCCAGCGACCAACACGATCTGGCCGTCGTCAAGTGCCTGACGCAGCCGCCCCGGGGTGACATCGATAATCTTGGCGTTGCCATGGATCCCGGTGGTGATCAACCCGGCCTGCGAACCCGTAAACGAGCGTGCCTCGGCCCCAAGCGACTCGATCGCCATTGCGACGAGCGCGTTGGAGATGCGTTCACCGGCAGTCAGCAGCATGTCGAGTTCGCGCGCCGGCGGAGCCGGACACACCTGCTTAGCGAGTTCAAGCAGCTCGTCGGTGGTATCGCCCATCGCGGAGACGACGACGACGACGTCGTTGCCCGCCTTCTTGGTATCAACGATGCGCTCGGCGACACGGCGGATGCGCTCGGCGTCGGACACCGAGGATCCGCCGTACTTCTGTACGACGAGCGCCACTGCGGAACCTTTCAGGTACGGGAGAGATCCCACCAAGGATAGATGTAGGACGCATCTGATTTATCCCGCCGTTGACGGCCGGTACTGTCCCGGGGCATGCCTGCGGAGCCCGCCAAGCGATCAGCCGACACCTCGGTCCCGATCCACAGCGCTATCGCAGCCCGCTGGAGCCCGCGTGCTTTCGACCCCACCGCCGAGCTGTCCGATAGCGATCTGAAGGCAGTGCTGGAGGCTGCGCGCTGGGCCGCCACCTGGGGTCGGCGCCAGCCGGTCCGCTTCCTTGTCGGCCGTCGCGCCGACAGTGAGTTCGTCACGCTGTGTGGCCTGCTCAAACGCGGAAACGATTACGCGCATGCCGCCTCGGCGCTGATTCTGTTGTCCGCCGACGAGGGGCCCGACGAAAAGACCGCGCGGTACGCCGGAGTTGACGCGGGCGCCGCCATGGCCAACCTGTCTATCGAGGCGGTCTCGCGGGGGCTGATCGTCCATCCGATGGCCGGTTTCGATGCCGATGGTGCCGGCGAGGCATTCGACCTGCTCGATCGCCTTCGCCCGCTGATGATCATTGCGGTCGGCAGGCTGGGCGACTACTCGCAGGTCGCTGCCGAGATTGCCGACCGCGACCGGCAGCCCCGCGAACGCCTGCCGCTCAACGACGTCGTACTCAATAGGTGGGAACATGGGTTTTGGCTTCCGTGCGCACCGGAGTAGAGTGAGCCCCGTGCAGCGGGTGCTCCTTCTCGGTCGCCGCGACGGGGTCTGATCCAGACCGGCTTCCCGTCGCGGGTGTTCGCGATGCGCCGGTTTGAAATCCTCTAGACCCACCGGAGCACCGAAATGACTTCCTTTTCCTCCCCGAATTTCAACAGTGCGGACGCCTACTCTTCGGTCCGGACGATCCGCACCCCCTCGGGTGCCCCCCACCCCGGCCAGCCCGCCTGGAACACCCAGCGGGGCTCCGCCATGCCGGTAAGCCGCTACCAGACCTTCGATGAGGAGGTCGAGGCTATCCGGCTGCCCGACCGCACCTGGCCCGA
>DAOUYK010000025.1 GCA_030666145.1 Mycolicibacterium sp.
CGAGGTCGCCGAATTCGTTGAACGGAACGATGTCGGTGACTTCAGTCAGCCGGGGTGCTCCGACGGCGGGCCGAGCTGGGGGTTTTCCGTTGCGAACGCTCGTCGGAAATCCTTCGGCGGGCCACGGTGAACGATGCTGAGTCAACCTGAGGAGTCCTTGTCGTCGTTATCAGACCGTTATCTAGAACAACGGACGTTAACCAAAATCCATTCAATGTGCCAACTGAAGGCCCTATTCGCCAAAATTTGTGACCTGAATCACCGCATGGCCATAGGTTGAGACAACTGCCTGAGCGGTAGCCGGTGAAGATGGCGTGTACGCGTGTCGATAAAGTTCCCCCGGAGCCCGGCGCGACCAACCGCCTTCATGGAATTTCATCAACTACCTTCGTGGAGTTTCGGTGGGTGGGAGAGTCGCAAGCGACTGCGGTAACGACGACAGACAGACGGTGAGTCCATGGATCTCTTCGAGTACCAGGCGAAGGAACTGTTCGCCAAGCACAATGTCCCGACGACTCCCGGCCGGGTTACCGATTCCGCCGAAGATGCGAAGGCCATCGCCGAGGAGATCGGCAAACCCGTGATGGTGAAGGCGCAGGTGAAGGTAGGCGGACGCGGTAAGGCCGGAGGCGTCAAGTACGCGGCGACCCCCGACGACGCCTTCACCCACGCGCAGAACATCCTCGGCCTGGACATCAAGGGTCATACAGTCAAGAAGCTGCTGGTAGCCGAGGCTAGTGATATCGCCGAGGAGTACTACATCTCCTTCCTGCTCGATCGCGCCAATCGCACCTACTTGGCGATGTGTTCAGTCGAAGGCGGCGTAGAGATCGAGGAGGTGGCCGCCACCAAGCCTGAGCGGCTCGCCAAGGTACCCGTGGACGCGGTCCAGGGCGTTGATCTGGCCACTGCGCGCTCAATCGCTGAGAAGGGCCATCTGCCCACCGAGGTACTCGACGCCGCAGCGGTGACCATCGCCAAGTTGTGGGAGGTCTTCGTCGGCGAGGACACCACGCTGGTTGAGGTCAACCCGCTCGTGCGTACGCCTGACGATCAAATCCTGGCGCTGGACGGCAAGGTCACCCTGGATGCGAACGCCGACTTCCGCCAGCCCGGACATGTCGAGTTCGAGGACAAGGACGCCACCGATCCGCTGGAGCTCAAGGCCAAGGAGCACGACCTCAACTACGTCAAACTCGACGGTGCAGTCGGCATCATTGGCAACGGCGCCGGTCTGGTCATGTCGACACTGGACGTGGTGGCCTACGCCGGCGAGAAGCACGGCGGGGTGAAACCCGCCAACTTCCTCGACATTGGCGGCGGCGCCTCGGCCGAAGTGATGGCCGCGGGCCTCGACGTCATCTTGGGCGACAGTCAGGTTAAGAGCGTGTTCGTCAACGTCTTCGGTGGCATCACGGCCTGCGACGCGGTGGCCAACGGCATCGTAGGGGCGCTGAATACCCTCGGAAGTGAGGCCAATAAGCCGCTGGTCGTGCGACTTGACGGCAACAACGTCGAGGAGGGCCGCCGAATTCTGGCTGAGGCCAATCACCCGCTAGTGATTCAGGCGGACACGATGGATGCCGGCGCCGACAAGGCCGCCGAGCTGGCGGACAAGTAGAAACGGACTCAACGACTCATGTCTATTTTCCTTAACTCCACGTCCAAGGTCATCGTCCAGGGAATCACCGGCGGCGAGGGCACCAAGCACACTGCGCTGATGCTGAAGGCGGGCACCCAGGTGTTCGGTGGCGTAAACGCCCGCAAGGCCGGGACTCAAGTGACCCACGTGAACAAGGCGGGCGAACAAATCAGTCTGCCCGTGTTCGGCAGCGTCGCCGAGGCGATGAAGGAGACCGGCGCAGACGTGTCGATCGCGTTCGTTCCACCCGCCTTCTCCAAGGACGCCATCATCGAAGCCATCGACGCCGAAATCCCGCTGCTGGTAGTCATCACCGAGGGAATCCCGGTCCAGGACAGCGCCTATGCGTGGGCCTATAACGTCCAGAAGGGAAAGAAGACCCGGATCATCGGCCCCAACTGTCCCGGCATCGTCAGCCCGGGCGAGTCGCTGGTCGGCATCACACCGAACAACATCACCGGCAAGGGGCCGATCGGGCTGGTGTCGAAGTCCGGCACCCTGACCTACCAGATGATGTTCGAACTGCGCGATCTCGGCTTCTCGACCGCTATCGGGATCGGCGGGGACCCGGTCATCGGCACCACCCACATCGACGCCATCGAGGCCTTCGAAAAGGATCCCGAGACCAAGGTGATCGTGATGATCGGTGAGATCGGCGGCGATGCCGAGGAGCGCGCAGCCGACTACATCAAGGCCAACGTCTCCAAGCCGGTGGTCGGATACGTCGCGGGCTTCACTGCGCCGGAAGGCAAGACCATGGGCCACGCGGGCGCCATTGTGTCAGGCTCGTCGGGTACGGCCGCCGCCAAGCAGGAGGCTCTGGAGGCTGCCGGCGTCCGGGTCGGCAAGACGCCCTCGGCCGCCGCCAAGCTCGCCCGCGAGATTTTCGAAAGCCTGTAGCCGTTTCGCGCGCGAGGGCGCTTGCCTGCGCGACAGTCCGGTCGCCGACCTGGGAGGCGGCGCACACTGCACTAGCCGTGAGAAGCTTCGTTCTGTTAGAAGAGTGTCGTCGATGTCGGAGTCAGCACGAAGCCGTGATCGTCAACTCGGCACGCCGTGACGCCGTGCTCACCCACTCCGCATGTCGAGCTGCCCTTCTGTGCGGAGATCCTGGTGAGGGGCGGAAGCAGCGGCGGAGGCGTTGACCAAGGGGGCTCGACATCCTCGCGTGCCACCGGTTCAATGGTGGCGGGCGCACCCCTGTCCGCGTTGACGCTCCAGAGGCCGGGCCCCCGGTCCGGCCGAGGGCCCCAGCAACTGACCCATTCGAATTCCGGTGTCGGATAAGCGTTGTTCGCACACTGCAGCCCGTCTGGCGTGGTGAACGCGAAACCCTGCACTCGAGGGCTGTCGATAACCTCGTACACATCGAAGGGGGCATCGCTGTACGACGATATGTCTGGGAACGTGTCGACAGACATCGCCGGTGTAGTCGTCGTCGAAGAACGTGACTCCTTGGTCACCGTGTAGGCCGCCGGCGCATTGTCGGAGTGACCGCACGCAGCAAGGACGAAGCTTGAGGTTAGCGCCGCGGTCATAGAGAGGGCTCTTCGCCACATCGTGCGGTTGGAGGCCACTAATACACCGCTGTCCAGTTCCCGGGGACGGTCATCATCGGATGTGAGCAGCGCCTTGAGTGTTGTCGGGACACGCATATTTGCGGTCGATGTACTGACGCCAGTGTAGTCCCGCGGCGGTTGTCCGACCGGCAGGCTGGCGGGGTGGATCCCCTCCGGTTCGACAAGGTCGGCAGATCACTTGAGAGCAGAGAGTTTGCCTGCCAGTCGTTCGACGTAGGTGGCGACGTCGTCGGGGCTGCGGTCGGGAAGGCCGAAGAGGACTTCGGTGACGCGGAGTTCTTTCCACTTCAGCAGTTTGTCGACGTCGGGTTTGAAATCCAGAGCCACGATCTGTGGAGCACCGTCGCGGCCGGCGGCGGCCCAGGTTTCCTGCAGGAGCTTGACGGGTTCGTCGATGGTGATATCGCGGGGGGTGGTGATCCACCCGTCCGCGCTGCGGGAGATCCATTTGAAGTTCTTTTCGGTGCCCGCCGCGCCGACGAGGACCGGAATGTGAGCTTGGACAGGTTTGGGCCAGGCCCAGCTGGGCCCGAAATTGACGAAATCACCATGGTATTCGGCTTCTTCCTGGGTCCACAGCGCACGCATGGCCTCCAGATACTCGCGCAGCATCGTGCGCCGCCGGCCGGAGGGGACGTTGTGGTCGGCCAGTTCATCGGTGTTCCAGCCGAACCCAACCCCGAGCGAGACTCGGCCACCGGAGAGGTGGTCGAGTGTGGCGATGGACTTGGCCAGGGTGATGGGGTCGTGCTCGACGGGGAGGGCGACTGCGGTGGACAACCGGACCGTCGTTGTGACCGCGGCTGCGGCACCCAGCGACACCCAAGGGTCCAGGGTGCGCATGTAGCGGTCATCGGGAAGCGAGTCGTCGCCAGTCGTGGGGTGCGCTGCCTGGCGTTTGATCGGGATGTGGGTGTGTTCGGGTACGTAGAACGTCGCGAAGCCATGCTCGTCGGCCAGCTTGGCCGCCGCCGGAGGAGTGATACCTCGATCAGAAGTGAACAATACCAACCCGAAATCCATGATGAGAATTAGAACGTGTTCCAGTCTGTGCGCGCAAGGCGGGTGCCTGAAGGCAGAAGGCGGATGCCTGAAGGTAGCCGGTGCGGCATCGCCGGCGACTTCCAGCTGCCGCTCGCTCCCGGGAGGGGCCTCGCCAGCCACGCCGGCGGACACACAGCTGGGGCAGCTGTACACGGCCGTGCGCTAGCGTGGATCATCGAATCGTCGGGGCGGTCTGTCCCCGCAGTCGGACCACGTCCTCAGCGTCCTCAGTGTCGTCAATGTCGTCAGCGTCGATCCGATGCCCACACAGCACAGGAGAGGTCATGTCGTACCCACAAGGCGCACCCGGAGGCCCCGGCTACCCACCCGCGCAGCAGCAGAACGCATGTTTCCCAGCGCCGAATCAACAATCAGGCAAACCGCCCGAATTCGACGCCGCCGGTGCGAGCAAGCTGCCGGTGTACCTCGCCGCAGCGGTCGCCGCGCTCGGCTTGCTCGTCTACCTGGCGAGCTTCGGGCCGCAGTTCAGCGCAGCCACCGATTTCTTCATCAACCCGTTTCGGATCGACCTTGCGGTGGTCGCATCGGTCCTCGCCGCCCTGGTTTCCGGGGTAGGCCTGCTCCCGAAGCAGACGGCCCGGCCGGCCCCAGCCGGGGTGCTCTCGCTGCTGAGCTTCATGCTCGTCGTATCGGTTGTGCTTACCGCCCCCAGCGTCGTCACGATCGACTGGGGCCTGTATCTCGTCGTCGCATTCACTGCGCTCCAGACGATTGTCGGCGTCGGGGCTCTGCTGCTCAACACGGGAGTCATCACCGCTCCAGTACCCCGACCCAGATACGAGCAGCCGCAGCAGTACGGTCAGTATCCCGGCGCCTACTACGGACAGCCCGCCGGTCAGCCTGTGCAAGGCCCGCCGACGCACCAGCAGGCGCCCTCGCAGCAGCGGCCCGGTTACCCCCCGCCATACGGCGGTAGCGGCTATCCCAGCACCGATCCGTCCACAGGTGGGTTCCCCGCCGTCTCGCCATCCGAACAAGCAGGCCAGGCCGGAGAATCCGGGCCGCCGACCCCGCCCACTGGGTTTCCCACTCACGGCCAGCCGCTGTCGAGCAACGCGCCGACCACCCAGGCACCCACGCAACGCCAGGACGGGTCATCCTCGCAGTCGGATCAGTCTTCGTCGTAGTCTGAGCCGCGCGTGCGCGAACGACGTGCGCCCGAGCCTGTGCGAGGAGCAGCCCAACCCGTGGACAATCCCCCGCAAGCGGGCGGTACCCCCAGTCCAGTCGGTACGCGCCAAGCGCGTGACCTGCTTCGGGTCGCGTTCGGGCCTTCCTTGGTCGCGCTGGTCATCATCGCTGCGGTGGTGCTGCTGCAGTTGGTGATCGCTAACAGCGACATGACTGGTGCGCTCGGCGCTATCGCCAGCTTGTGGTTGGGCGTACATCAGGTGCCGATGTCGATCGCCGGCACGGCTCTCGGTGTGATGCCCTTGTTCCCGGTGCTGGCGATGATCTATGGCACAGCGCGCACCACGGCGAGAGCGACCACCAGCACGTCGTGGTTCGTCACCCGCTGGGTGGTGGCCTCCGCGCTGGGCGGTCCAGTGCTGATCGCGGCGATCTGCCTGGCGGTGATCCACGATGCCGCGTCGGTGCTGACCGAACTACAGACTCCCGATGCGCTGCGTGCCTTTGGAAGCGTGTTGACCGTCCACGTGATCGGTGCGGCCCTCGGGGTGGGTTCGAGGGTGGGTCGGCGGCTGTTAAACGCCTCCCCGCTGCCGAAATGGTTGCCCGATGCCTGCCGGGCGGCTGGAGTAGGGGTAATCACGCTCTTGGGGCTGTCCGGGGTGGTCGTCGCGGGCTCAATGATCGTGCATTGGTCGACGATGCATGAGTTGTACTCCATCACCGATTCGATGTTCGGGCAGTTGAGCCTGACGGTGCTGTCGGTGCTCTACCTGCCCAACGTCATGGTCGGCGCAGCTGCCGTCGCCGTCGGCTCCAGCGCCCACATCGGGCTGGCGACGTTCAGCGCGTTCACGGTTTTCGGTGGTGACATTCCTGCGCTGCCCGTCCTGGCCGCGGTACCGACACCGCCTCTGGGCCCGGTCTGGGTTGCCCTGCTGATTGTGGCCGCTGTGTCAGGCGTCGCGCTAGGGCAGCAGAGCGCGCGCCACCCACTACCGATACTGTCCGCGCTGGCCAAGGTGGTCGTTGCGGCAGCGGTCGCGGCCGCAACGATGGCGCTACTTGCTCTAGCCGGAGGGGGAGCGCTGGGCAACTTCGGCCACGTTGGCGTCGATCAGACGACATTGGCCCCCGCGGTCTTCCTCTGGTTTGCCGGTATCGGCGCGCTGACGGTGGCGATGTCAGGCGGATTCCGGCGGCGGGAGCGCCGCCCGAAGGTCGCGGCCACCGCCGATACCGAAGCTAGCGAGTCGGTCGCTGAGGTGAGGGCGGAGTCCGTCGACGAACAGGTCGAGTCGGTCGCTGATGTGGGGGCGGAGTCCGTCGACGAACAGGTCGAGTGGGTCGCTGATGTGGGGGCGGAGTCCGTCGACGAACAGGTCGAGTCGGTCAATCCAGGCACCGCCGAGCTCGCCGCCGACACCGCCGAGAACCCGATCGCTACGGATGTCGAAACCGGGCCCGCGTCCGAGGACAAGCCCGTCCCGCGACGGGCTACTGAGACCGGGCCACCACTTGCGGAACTAGACCCCGAGGATCACTTCGTCGTGGATGAACCAGATAGCACGGGTGCCGACGACGAGGTGGACTCCGGTGGCGGCAACGACCGCGGAGATCGCGGCAGCTAGCCACCCATTAGGCTCTCAGGCGTGCAGTCAGCGGTCCGAGTGCCCCCGAGCGCGCCGGCACGGGTGGTGGTGCTCGCTTCCGGCACCGGCACGCTGCTCGGCACGCTGCTCAACTCCGCCGTCGGTGACTACCCTGCTCGAGTCGTGGCGGTCGGCACGGACCGGGTCTGCACCGCTCTGGACGTCGCTGCGGCCGCCTCGGTACCAGTTTTCACTATCCCGCTCGCCGACTACCCGGACCGCGCTGCCTGGGACGACGCAATCGCCAAGGCGACCGCCGTCTATGAACCCGACCTGGTGGTATCGGCGGGGTTTATGAAAATCCTTGGACCTAAATTTCTTTCGACATTTCCCGCCCGGGTGATCAACACTCATCCGGCGTTGTTGCCCGCATTCCCAGGCGCTCATGCGGTCTCAGAAGCGCTGGCCTACGGGGTTAGGGTCACCGGCTGTACGGTGCACTTCGTCGATGCTGGCACCGATACCGGACCGATCCTCGCCCAGCAGGCTGTCGCCGTTCTCGGCGACGATGACGAGGCGACCCTGCACGAGCGGATCAAAGTGACCGAGAGACAGCTGCTGGTGGATGTACTGGAGGCGTTGGCAATCCGCGGCGTCACCTGGATTGGACGAAAGGCGACCCTGGGATGAGCGAGAACGAGGACCTCTTCCGGCGGCGGATCCGTCGCGCATTGATCAGCGTCTACGACAAAACCGGACTCGTTCGGCTTGCGCAGGGTCTGCACGCCGCAGGTATAGAAATCGTTTCCACCGGGTCCACCGCGAAAACCATTGCGGAGGAAGGTATTCCGGTAACTCCGGTTGAGGATGTCACTGGATTCCCAGAGGTGCTCGATGGCCGAGTCAAGACCCTGCATCCGCATGTTCATGCCGGACTGCTGGCCGATCAGCGCAAGTCCGAACATGTGGCAGCGCTCGCCGACCTCGGTGCGGCAGCGTTCGAACTCGTCGTGGTGAATTTGTACCCGTTCACCCAGACAGTCGACTCCGGGGCCGACGTCGACGAGTGTGTGGAACAGATCGACATCGGTGGACCGTCCATGGTGCGTGCAGCCGCAAAGAACCATCAAAGCGTCGCGGTGGTCGTCGATCCTCTGGGCTACGACGGCGTGCTGGCAGCGGCGCGCGCCGGCGGCTTCACTCTCGATGAGCGAAAGAAGCTGGCGACGTTGGCGTTCCGGCATACTGCTGAGTACGACGTGGCTGTGGCTTCCTGGATGGAGACCGTACTGGCGCCCGAAGCGGACGCGCCGCCGGCGCTGCCTCGGTGGCTCGCCGCGACGTTCCGGCGCGCAGCCGTATTGCGTTACGGGGAGAACCCGCACCAACAGGCCGCGCTGTACTGCGACGACTATGGGTGGCCGGGACTGGCGCAGGCCAAGCAACTGCACGGAAAAGAGATGTCCTACAACAATTACACCGATGCCGATGCGGCGTGGCGTGCGGCGTTCGATCATGAGGACCCTTGCGTGGCGATTATCAAACACGCCAATCCGTGCGGCATTGCGGTGTCATCGGTTTCAGTGGCCGACGCCCATCGCAAGGCTCACGACTGTGATCCGATGTCTGCGTTCGGTGGCGTGATCGCCGCCAACACTGAGGTCAGTGTCGAGATGGCCCAGACCGTCGCGGAGATCTTCACCGAGGTGATCATCGCCCCGGCGTATGAGCCTGGAGCAGTGGAAGCCCTTACCGGGAAGAAGAACATCCGAGTGCTCTTCGCCTCAGAGCCGCGCCAGGGTGGCACAGAGTTCCGTCAGATCAGCGGCGGTCTGCTGCGTCAACACCGTGACGCCGTCGACGCCTCTGGTGACGATCCTGCGAACTGGACCCTGGCCACCGGCGAACCGGCCGACTCGCAGACGCTGGCCGACCTGTTGTTCGCTTGGCGGGCTTGCCGGGCGGTGAAGTCAAACGCGATCGTGATCGCCAAGGACGGGGGGACTGTCGGCGTGGGTATGGGTCAGGTCAACCGGGTTGATGCGGCTCGCCTGGCCGTGGAGCGCGCCGGCGAGCGCACTCGGGACGCGGTCGGTGCATCTGATGCGTTCTTCCCGTTCCCGGACGGCCTGCAAACGTTGATTCAGGCAGGTGTGAAGGCAGTTGTGCATCCCGGCGGGTCGGTCCGCGACGACGAAGTGACCGCGGCCGCCGAAGCCGCCGGAATCACGCTATACCTCACCGGAGAGCGTCACTTCGCGCACTAGGCGTGCTTCAGCGATCTCGGCCAAGTGGCGACGTGCAGCGGTGTGTCTGGGTGTAGATGGGTCCGCGCGCGGGCAAGCGTCGTAGCGTGGAGTGGTGACTACACCCAATGACCTCCCTCGCACCGTCGGAGAGCTGCGAGCATCCGGGCATCAGGAACGCGGCGTCAAGTTCGAGATGCGCGAGAATCTGCTGTCCGCGTTGGCCAAGGGAAACAATCCATGGACGGGCATCCTGGGGTTCGACGACACCGTCATCCCGCAGCTCGAGCGAGCACTCATCGCCGGGCACGACGTCGTATTGCTCGGTGAACGCGGTCAGGGCAAGACGCGGCTGCTGCGTGCTCTGACTGGCCTGCTCGACGAGTGGACCCCTGTTATCGACGGCGCTGAGCTGGGTGAGCACCCCTACAGTCCGATCACCCCGGAGTCGATCCGCAGGGCGGCTGACACCGGGGACGAGCTGCCGTTGGCTTGGCGGCACCGCGGCGAGCGTTACGCCGAGAAGCTGGCAACCCCGGACACCAGCGTCGCCGATCTGGTCGGCGACATCGACCCCATCAAGGTCGCCGAGGGGCGAAGCCTCGGCGACCCTGAAACCATTGCTTACGGCCTGATCCCGCGAGCGCACCGTGGAATCGTCGCCGTCAACGAACTCCCCGACCTGGCCGAGCGTATCCAGGTGGCGATGCTCAACGTCATGGAGGAACGCGATATCCAGGTGCGTGGCTATAACCTGCGGCTACCGCTGGACGTGTTGGTCGTCGCCAGCGCCAATCCCGAGGACTACACGAACCGCGGACGTATCATCACCCCACTCAAAGACCGGTTCGGCGCGGAGATCCGCACTCACTATCCGCAAGAACTCGACGCGGAGGTGGGCGTCATCAGCCAGGAAGCCCACCTGGCCGCCGAAGTGCCCGACTACCTGTTGCAGATCCTGGCCCGGTTCGCCCGCAGTCTTCGGGAATCGAGCTCGATCGATCAGCGGTCCGGGGTGTCCGCGAGATTCGCGATCGCGGGTGCGGAGACGGTCGCAGCATCCGCGCGCCACCGGGCCGCCGTGCTTGGTGAGCAGGATCCCGTCGCGCGCATCGTCGACCTCTCGACGGTGATCGATGTGCTCCGCGGCAAGTTGGAGTTCGAATCCGGTGAGGAGGGGCGCGAGCAGGCTGTGCTCGAGCACCTGCTGCGGCGGGCGACTGCCGACACCGCGCAGCGCTTGCTTGGAGGTATCGATGTCGGCCCAATCGTCACCGCGATCGAGCACGGTTCGCCGGTGACCACCGGTGCGCGAGTGTCCGCACGTGAAGTGCTGGCTGCGCTCCCCGAGGTGCGCGCGGTCGCCGAAATCCAGCGTCGCCTCGATGCTCGCTCCGAAGGAGAGCGTGCCGCGGCGATTGAGTTGGCGCTTGAGGCGCTCTATCTCGCAAAACGCATCGACAAGGTTTCTGACGAAGGCGAAACGGTCTATGGCTAGGAGTACGCGATATTCCCCCTATACCGGCGGCCCTGATCCGCTGGCGCCCCCGGTCGACCTGCGCGAGGCGCTCGAGGCGATCGGACAGGACGTCATGGAGGGGACCTCGCCGCGGAGGGCCCTGTCCGAGTTGCTCAGGCGCGGATCGGCGAATATGGCGGGTGCCGACAAACTGGCTGTAGAAGTCAACCGGCGTAGACGGGAACTGTTGGAGCGCAACAACCTCGACGGCACACTGGCTGATATCAAGAAGCTGCTGGATGAAGCAGTCCTCGCCGAGCGCAAGGAGCTCGCGCGCGCACTCGACGACGATGCTCGGTTCGGGGAGTTACAGCTGGACTCCCTGTCGGCGTCTCCGGCCAAAGCTGTGCAGGAGCTCGCGGAGTACGACTGGCGATCGTCGGAGGCGCGCGAGAAATATGAGCAGATCAAGGATCTGCTCGGTCGGGAGATGCTCGACCAGCGGTTCGCCGGCATGAAACAGGCACTGGAGAACGCCAGCGATGAGGACCGGCAGCGGGTCAACGAGATGCTCGACGATCTCAACGACCTGCTGGATAAGCACGCCAGGGGTGCGGACTCGCAAAAGGATTTTGAAGAATTCATGGCCAAGCACGGCCGGTTCTTCCCCGAGAACCCAAAGAACGTCGCCGAACTCCTGGACTCGCTGGCCAACCGTGCTTCAGCAGCACAGCGATTCCGCAACAGCCTGTCCGAACAGCAGCGCGCCGAGCTTGATGCCTTGGCGCAGCAGGCTTTCGGATCTCCATCTTTGATGAACGCGTTGAGCCGCCTCGATGGTCACCTACAAGCCGCGCGCCCCGGGGAGGACTGGGCTGGCTCGCAACGGTTCGATGGCGGCGATCCGCTAGGCATGGGGGAGGGCGCCCAGGCGCTGGCCGATATCGCTGAGCTCGAGCAGCTTGCCGAGCAGCTGTCTCAGAGCTACTCCGGGGCCACCATGGATGATGTTGACCTCGAGATGCTGGCCCGTCAGCTGGGGGATGATGCCGCTGTCAACGCGCGCACGCTCGCCGAGCTGGAGCGCGCGCTGATGAATCAGGGCTTCCTGGATCGGGGATCAGATGGGCAGTGGCGGCTGTCCCCTAAGGCGATGCGCCAACTCGGTCAGGCGGCATTGCGTGATGTGGCACAACAGCTGTCGGGACACCACGGCGAGCGTGACACCAGGCGCGCAGGCGCGGCCGGTGAGCTGACCGGCGCCACTCGAGCCTGGGAATTCGGCGACACCGAACCGTGGAGCGTCACGCGCACCCTTACCAACGCGCTCCTGCGCGAGGCGGCAAATCCTGCAGACCGTGCCGGCTCGCCCATTCAAATGACGGTCGAGGACGTCGAGATCTCCGAGACCGAAACTCGCACCCAGGCCGCAGTGGTCTTGTTGGTCGACACGTCCTTCTCGATGGTGATGGAGAACCGCTGGCTGCCAATGAAGCGCACCGCCCTCGCGCTCAGCCACCTGATCAGCACCCGGTTCCGATCCGATGCCATGCAGATCGTCGCGTTCGGGCGGTACGCCCGTACCGTGACTGCCGCCGAGCTCACCGGACTTGAGGGTGTCTACGAGCAAGGCACTAACCTGCACCACGCGCTGGCGCTGGCCAGCCGGCACCTGCGTCGGCACCCCAACGCTCAGCCGGTAGTCCTTATCGTCACCGACGGTGAGCCGACTGCGCACCTCGAACGCTTCGACAAGAACGGGTTATCTGTATTTTTTGATTACCCGCCGCACCCGCGGACCATCGCGCACACGATGAAGGGCTTCGACGAGATCGCCAGGCTCGGGGCGCAGGTGACCATCTTCCGGCTGGGCAGCGATCCCGGTCTGGCGCGATTCATCGACCAGGTTGCCCGCCGGGTGGGTGGACGCGTGGTGGTGCCCGACTTGGACGGACTGGGTGCCGCTGTGGTCGGTGACTACCTGAGCGCGAAACGTCGCCGCTGACCGAAGCGTTTAAGCGGTTCCTCTGCGTTTCCTGCGCTTCACATGGACGCTCCCCCATAGTGAGAAGCCTCGAATCAGCACACACGGCGCACCGGGCGAACCGCCTGCGGCCACGGTCCGGTCGAAGATTCCCATCACACCGACACCGCGTAGATCGACGTTGATCTCGGGGGGTATGACGATCTTCTGCCCACCCATGATCGAGTAGGAACGGATCTCTACTTCAGGCGAGGTGAAGTCGGCGTAGCGCAAGTCGACGACGCCGCCACCCCACAGGACGAAGGTAGTCAGCCGATGAGGCACATTCCAACGGCCGCGCCGTGCAAAACCGCTCAGGATCGCCAGCAGCAACGTCGATGGAGCGGGATGACACAAACCGCCGCGACTCTGGGTGGCAGCTCCGGGAAGATCGGCCGACAGCCGATAGATGTCATCGTAGGTCTGCGCGGCGTAAGCCTTGGTCAGCCGTTCTTCGTACTCATTGGGTTGCAGTGTTCCCGACGCGGCCGCCTCGGCCAATAGCTGCGCGAGCTGAATCCGGTCGGTGTCGGCGGCGTGCTTCGACTCGGGCCGCGGCGCAGGGGTGTTCACTGCAGCCTCCCAGTCTTCGCCCAAGAGAACATCGCCCTCAAGCGTACGACGAACACCGGCACATGCAAGGGACTTAGCCAAACTTTCAAGGGTTATCCGACCCAACTGGGCGGGCGTCTCTCAAGGAATGCCAATATTCCTTCGCGCGCTTCTTCGGAGACGAACAGCGCCGCAGACCGTTGGGTCAATGTCTCAGCGTGCCGGTCGAAGTCACCCAGGATCGATGCCGTCGTCAAGGCTTTGGACTCCGACAAGCCCTGCGGCGAACCCAGGGCGATCGCTGATGCCAATTCGGTGACTGTTGCTGCCACATCGTCGGATGCCACGGTGATGAGCCCCATCTCAGCGGCTGCGGCGGTGTCGAACTTTTCGCCGGTGACGAAGTAGCGGCCGGCGGCGCGCGCCGTCATCTTCGGCAGCAGAGTCAACGAGATGATTGACGGCGCAACCCCTATGCGTGCCTCGCTGAGCGCAAACGTACAGGAGTTCCCGCCGACGACGATGTCGCATGCGCCGACCAGGCCCAAACCGCCGGCCCGGACATGCCCGTCGATCGCTGCGATGACAGGCAGCGGCGACTCGAGGATCCGGCGCAGCAGTCGGGTCATCTCCCTCGCGCGCTCCACCGCCAAAGCGGCAGGTTCACGGGCATGTCCGTCTGATGGTGTCTCGCTGAGGTCAGCCCCCGCGCAGAAGGTTCCGCCAGTGTGGTCGAGAACTACCACGCGCACGCCCTTCTCGGCTGATGCCCGTGTCAACCCTTCGTGCAATTGCTCGACCAGTGCCGTGGATAGCGCATTGCGATTCCGCGGCGAATCCAGCGTGAGCCGTGCAACCGGACCGTCGGCGCGGTAGCGGACCAGTGTGTCCATCAGTACGACCGGGGGAGGCCCAGGGACGTCTGCGCCACGAAGTTGAGGATCATTTCTCGACTGACCGGCGCGATGCGCGCCAACCGTGAGGCGGTGAGGACCGAGGCGATGCCGTATTCCTTGGTGAGGCCGTTGCCGCCCAATGACTGAACTGCTTGATCGACGGCGCGCACCGATGCCTCGCCGGCGGCGTACTTCGCCATGTTCGCGGCTTCTGCGGCGTTTCCGTCGTCACCCAGGTCGTAAAGGCTGGCCGCCTTCTGCATCATCAACTTGGCCAGCTCGATCTCGATGTGGTTCTGCGCCAGCGGATGTGAGATCCCCTGATGCGCACCTATCGGCGTCTTCCATACCTGCCGGATCTTCACGTAGTCGACTGCCTTATCGATCGCGAAGCGGCCCATGCCAACTGCGCTGGCGGCGCCCATGATGCGCTCCGGGTTCAGCCCGGCGAATAGCTGCGCGATCGCCGCATCCTCTGCCCCGACTAGGGCCTCTGCGGGCAGCCGCACGTCATCGAAGAACACCTGGAACTGAGACTCCGGGCTGACAATCTCCATCGGGATCTTGGTGTAGGTGAAACCCGGTGTGTCGGTGGGCACCACGAACAGTGCAGGACGTAAAGATTCGGGCTTGGCCCCTCCATTGGATTGCACGGTCCGTCCGACGACGAGCACCGCTTGAGCCTGGTCGACGCCGGAGATGTAGACCTTCTGGCCGGACAGAATCCAGTCGCTGCCGTCACGGCGCGCGGTCGTTGTGATTCTGTGCGAGTTGGACCCGGCGTCGGGCTCGGTAATGGCGAACGCCATGGTTATTGACCCATCGGCGATTCCGGGTATCCAGCGTTTCTTCTGCTCCTCGGTACCGAACTTGGAGATGATGGTGCCGTTAATAGCCGGGGAGACCACCATCATCAACAGTGCCGAGCCAGCGGCGGACAGTTCCTCCATCGCCAGGCTCAACTCAAACATGCCGGCTCCACCGCCGCCGTACTCCTCGGGCAGGTTTACCCCGATGAAGCCCAGTTTTCCGGCTTCGGTCCACAATTCATCGGTGTGCTGTCCCGTTCGGGCTTTCTCCAGGTAGTAGTCCTGGCCGTAGTTGGCGGCCATCCCGGCCACTGCCTTTCGCAGCGCCTGCTGCTCCTCGGTTTCGACGAAGCCGTTGGTCATGGGTGTCCTCCTAGTTGTCCACTTGGTTCTGGTTGTCGACCCGGGCGAGGATCGCGCCGACCTCGACCTGGAGGCCCGGTTCGACGTTGAGCTCCACGAGCACACCCTCGGCTGGCGCGGTGATGGTGTGCTCCATCTTCATCGCTTCCAGCCAGATCAGTGGCTGCCCCGCGGATACCGCCTCGCCGACTGCTGCGCCCACGCGCAGAACTGATCCCGGCATCGGAGCGAGGAGCGAACCTTGGGCGAGCGCGTTGTCAGGATCCGGGAAGCGCGATAGCGCGATCAGATGCGCCGAGCCTTCCGGGGTATCGACGAACACGTCATTGCCGTAGCGCGCGACGCAGAACGGGTGGTCCACGCCGGCGGCAGTGAGGATGACACGCTCGGGCGTGGCCGAGGACAAGGTGATGTCATCGTGGCCGGCGACGCTCAGCCCGTTGCGGGTGAAACGGTAACGAACTTCGTGGATTTCTCCGTCGGCGTCCTCGTACCGCTTGGTTTGATATCCCGCGGCGAGATTGCGCCATCCGCTGGGAGCTGCACCGAAAACTGTTGCAGTAGAGCGATTGTAGGCAGCGTCGGCAAGCGCCGCCGCGATGGCGGCGAGCGCAGGACTCCGGCTGCTGCCGGGGGGCGCGGCGAGCGCCGCCAGCCCGTGCGTGTCGAAGAATGCCGTGTCGGTCGATCCGGCGAGAAAAGCCGGGTGGCGTAGAACATTGACGAGCAAGTCGCGGTTGGTGCCGACGCCGTGGATTTGCGTTCGGGTGAGGGTGTCGGCGAGTAAGGCCGCAGCCTGCCTTCGGGTGGGGGCGTAAGAGATGATCTTCGCGATCATTGGGTCGTAGAAGACTGAGATCACCGATCCGTCGGTGACGCCCGAATCGAGACGAATTCCGGTCCTGTCGAGCGGTCCGAATTCCGTTGCCGCGTTCGCCACGGTGAAGCGGTGCACCGTACCGGCCTGCGGCTGCCACTGTTTGGCGGGATCCTCGGCGTAGAGCCTTGCTTCAATCGACGAGCCCCGTGAGGCCGGCGGTGCGGAGTCAAGCGGCGCGCCATCGGCGACCAGCAGCTGCAATTCTACGAGGTCCAAATCCGACGTGAGCTCGGTGACAGGGTGCTCTACCTGCAGGCGGGTGTTCATCTCGAGAAAGTAGAAGTTGCCGTCGTGGTCGGCCATGAATTCGACCGTCCCCGCGCCGGCGTATCCGATCGCCGTCGCCGCAAGGCGGGCCGCGGCAAAGAGCTTATCCCGCATGCCCGAAATGCGCTCGGCCAGAGGCGACGGAGCCTCCTCGATTATCTTCTGGTGCCGGCGCTGAATTGAGCATTCTCGCTCGCCAACCGCCCAGACCGTGCCGTGGGTATCTGCCAGCACCTGCACTTCGACGTGGTGGCCGGCGTCGAGGTACAGCTCGCAGAATACGGTCGGATCGCCGAAGGCCGACTGGGCCACACGGCTCGCGGCCTGCACCTGCGCGGGAAGTTCGCGAAGGTCGCTCACTATCCGCATACCTCGGCCGCCGCCGCCGGCCGAGGCCTTGATAAGAACGGGCAACAGTTCCGCGGTAACGGTGTCTGGATCGAGCTCGTCGAGCACCGGCACCCCCGCGGCCGCCATGATCTTCTTCGCTTCGATCTTGGACCCCATCGCTGCCACCGCGGCCGACGGTGGCCCGATCCAGGTCAGACCCGCGTCCTGTACGGCTGCCGCGAATTCGGCATTCTCGGAGAGGAATCCGTAGCCGGGATGAATCGCGTCTGCCTCAGCTGCGCGGGCGGCGGCGATCAGTTGAGCGGGGTCAAGGTAACCGCGGGTGCCCTCAAGGCGCACCCGGGCGTCGGCCTCGGTGACGTGCGGGGCGTCGGCGTCCGGATCGGTGTATACCGCGACGGTGCTCACGCCGAGACGTCGACACGTGGCGAACACCCGGCGGGCGATCTCACCGCGGTTAGCGACCAGGACTCGGGTGATCATCGGTTCTCCTTGCGCCGAGACTGAAGTCGTGCTCGAGAACTCTGCGGAAACTCGCACACTAGATCAGTTTCAGCGACGGTACTCATCGGGCTCACATCCGGAAGACGCCAAAGTTCGACGTCCCCTCTATCGGACCACTGGCGATGGAGGACAGGCACATTCCTAAAACGGTTCGGGTGTCGCGGGGGTCGATGACACCGTCGTCGTAGAGCATGCCGGACAGCACCATCGGCAGCGACTCCGCCTCGATCTGCGCCTCAACAGCGGCGCGCATCGCGGCGTCGGCGGCTTCGTCGACTTGCTGTCCGCGGGCCTCGGTGGCGGCTCGGTTGACGATGGAGAGCACACCGGCCAATTGCGTGCCGCCCATCACCGCAGACTTGGCGCTCGGCCACGCGAACAGAAAGCGGGGGTCATAGGCGCGCCCGCACATGCCGTAGTGGCCCGCGCCGTAGGAGGCGCCGATGAGCAGCGAGATGTGCGGCACAGCCGAGTTCGACACGGCGTTGATCATCATCGAGCCGTGTTTGATCATCCCGCCTTCCTCGTAGTCCCTGCCCACCATGTAGCCAGTAGTGTTGTGCAGAAACAACAGTGGCGTGTTAGAACGGTTAGCCAACTGGATGAACTGGCTGGCCTTCTGGGACTCTTCGCTGAAGAGCACGCCGCGCGCGTTAGCCAGAATGCCCAGCGGATAGCCGTGCAGGTTCGCCCAGCCGGTCACCAGCGATCCACCGTAGAGCGGCTTGAACTCGTCGAACTCTGAACCGTCGACGATGCGGGCGATGACTTCACGTGGGTCGAACGGGATACGCAGATCCGGCGGCACGACACCGATCAGCTCGTTCTCATCGAACAGTGGTGCACGCGCAGGCCCTGGCTGCGGACCCTGTTTACGCCAGTTCAGCCGGGACACGATTCGGCGTCCGATGCGAATGGCGTCGAGCTCATCGATTGCGAAGTAGTCGGCCAAACCCGAAGTTCGAGCATGCATCTCGGCGCCGCCGAGTGATTCGTCGTCGGACTCCTCGCCGGTAGCCATCTTCACCAGGGGCGGACCCGCCAGGAATACCTTCGAGCGTTCCTTGACCATCACCACGTGATCGGACATGCCGGGGATATACGCGCCACCCGCGGTGGAATTGCCGAATACCAGCGCGACGGTCGGGATACCTGCTGCCGATAGCCGGGTCAGGTCGCGAAACATCTGCCCGCCCGGGATGAAGATCTCCTTCTGTGTGGGCAGATCGGCGCCGCCGGACTCCACCAGAGAGATCACTGGGAGCCGGTTCTGTCGTGCAATTTGATTGGCCCGCAGAATCTTCCGCAACGTCCAGGGGTTGCTGGTACCGCCTTTAACTGTTGGGTCGTTGGCTACCAGTAGACATTCCACACCGCTGACCACGCCGATGCCGACTACCACGCTCGCGCCGACGGTGAAATTGGTCCCCCAGGCGGCAAGGGGGCTGAGCTCCAAGAAGGGCGAGTCCGGGTCGAGTAGTGCTTCCACGCGCTCGCGGGCAGTCATCTTGCCGCGAGAGTGGTGGCGAGACACATACTTTTCGCCGCCGCCCGCCGCCGCCTTGGAGTGTTCAGCTGCCAGGTCGGTGAGCTTGGCCAACATTGATTCGGCAGCTTCGGTGTACCCGGCGGAGCGGGTGTCGAGAACGGACCGCAACGTCATGATTGGTAGCCAAGTGTCTTGGCGGCAAGCGAGGTCAGGATCTCGGTGGTGCCGCCGCCGATGCCGAGGATCCGCATGTCTCGGTATTGGCGCTCGACTTCTGACTCCGCCATGTAGCCCATCCCGCCAAACAACTGCACCGCCTGGTTGGCGACCCATTCGCCAGCCGCGACGGCGATGTTCTTGGCGAAGCAGACCTCGGTGATGAGGTCAGATCCGCTCTGCGCCCCGTCAGATATCTGTCGTTCTACGACGTGGCGGGTGTAGACGCGGGCCACGTCAATTCGCTGTGCCATCTCGGCCAGGGTGTTCTGGACCGACTGGCGCGCGATCAACGGTTTCCCGAAGGTTTCTCGATTCCGGCACCAATCGACGGTGAGATCAAGGCAGCGCTGCGCACTCGAATACGCTTGGGCGGCAAGCCCAACGCGCTCGGAGACGAACGCAGCGGCGATTTGCAGGAAGCCGCTGTTCTCAGCGCCGATCAGGTTGGCGGCGGGCACCCGCACGTCGACGTAGGACAGCTCGGCGGTGTCGGACGAACGCCAGCCCATCTTATCGAGCTTGCGGCTGACTTGTAATCCGGGTGAGCATCCCAGTCCGTCTTTGTCCACCACGATAAGTGAAACACCCGCGGCGCCAGCGCCTCCGGTTCGCGCGGCGGTGACGACGTAGTCGGCCCGTACTCCCGAGGTGATGTAGGTCTTCGCGCCGTTGAGGATGTAGTCGTCACCATCTCGAACCGCGCGCGTCCGTAAGTGCCCGACGTCGGAACCTCCGCCGGGCTCGGTGATCGCCAGCGCGCCGATCTTGTCGCCGCGCAGAGTCGGTCGGACATAGGTATCGATCAGATATTCGTCTCGTGAAGCGATCATGTGGGGGACGGCGATACCGCAGGTGAACAGTGAGGCGAACACTCCGCCAGGTGATCCGGACTGATGCATCTCCTCACAGATGACTAAGGCGTCGGCCCCGTCGCCGCCTTCGCCGCCAACTGACTCGGCGAAACCTGCACCGAGCAGTCCGGCTTCGGCAGCCTTGCGATGAAGTTCACGTGGCAGCTCGCCGACGCGCTCCCACTCCTCGACGTGCGGTAGCACTTCGCGCTCGGCGAAGGCGCGCACGGTCTTTCTTAGGTCGTCTCGCTCAGGTGTCGTCCAGATGTTCACGAGAGGAATTCCTCCGGTATTTCGATGTGGCGGCTGCGCAGCCACTCGCCTAGGCCCTTGGCTTGCGGGTCGAACCGGGCCTGGTAGGCCACCCCCTTGCCGAGGATTCCATCGATGACGAAGTTGGCGGCGCGCAGGTTGGGCAACAGATGCCGGGTGACGGTGAGATCAGCTGTCTCAGGCAGTAGTTCACGCAGTTTGTCCACGGTCAGGGTGTGTGCGAGCCAACGCCAGTGGTCCTCGGTGCGGACCCATAGGCCGACGTTGGCGCTGCCGCCTTTGTCTCCGCTGCGCGCGCCGGCGATGATGCCCAGTGGTACCCGCTGCGTCGGGCCGACCGGGAGTGGCTGGGGCAGGGCAGTGCTGGGTGCGGAGTGCAGTTCCAGCGTCTGGTCGGCGGGTGGGATGACGGTGCGGATGCCGTTGGGACGTACCGCAAGGTGGTCGATCTGGTCGGCGGGGATGAAGGCAGCGGTGAACACGCCGTAAACCTGACCCTGGCCGGGCGGCGCGGTGCTGGTGAAGCCCGGATAACTGGCCAGCGCTAGCTGGACTGCAGCCGAAGAGAACTGACGGCCCACTGTGTTGGGGTCGGGGTCGCGGGCCACGCATCGGAGCAATGCGCTGGCCGCTTCTTCGGTGTCGGCGTTCGGGTGGTCGGTGCGTGCCAGCGTCCATTCCAGCTCCGCGGGTTTGACCGGCAAGCTCGATTCGAGCTGCCTGCGGACCAGCTCGGCCTTGGCCTCGATGTCCAGCCCGGTGAGGATGAGCGTCATTTCGTTGCGGAAACCGCCGATGCTGTTCAGTGACACCTTCAGCGTTGGTGGGGGTGGCTCGCCGGCGACCCCGCTGACTCGGACCCGGTCGGGACCTTCGTCGGCCAATTGGATCGAGTCCACGCGAAGGGTTGCATCGGGATTGGCATATCGGGCACCGGTGATCTCGTAGAGCAGTTGCGCGGTCACCGTATCGGCCGTCACCGCGCCAGCGGTTCCCTGATGCTTGGTGATCACTGAGGACCCGTCAGCGTGGATCTCCGCGACGGGAAACCCGGGATGGGTCAGATCGGCGATCTCGGTGAAGAAGGAGAAATTGCCGCCGGTGGCCTGGGTACCGCATTCGATGATGTGCCCGGCGGCGATCGCTCCGGCGATGGCGTCGTGATCTTCCCGGTGCCAACCGAAGTGCGCCGCGGCTGGTCCGACGATCACAGATGCGTCGGTGACGCGCCCGGTGACGACGATATCGGCGCCGGAGTCCAGACAGTCGACGATGCCCCAGGCGCCCAGATAGGCATTGGCCGTCAGGAGTGCGCCTCCGCCCGATATCGCAGATGCGAACCCAAACTCGTCGGCGCGGGATAACACGTCATCACCTTCGACGTGGGCGACGGAGACCGCGATGCCGAGTGCGTCGGCCAGCGCTCGGACCGCTGCTGCCAGCCCGGCGGGGTTGAGGCCGCCGGCATTGGTGACTATGCGGACGCCGCGGTCTTTGGCGATACCCAGGCACTCCTCGAGTTGGCGCAAGAACGTCTTGGCGTAGCCCGTATCGGGATTCTTCATCCGATCGCGGCCCAGGATGAGCATCGTCAGCTCTGCGAGGTAGTCGCCGGTCAAGTAGTCGAGTTCGCCGCCGGTGAGCATCTCC